>QNFO01000059.1 GCA_003646355.1 Gammaproteobacteria bacterium | reverse complement strand
GATACTCCCTAAGTGATAAATTGATCGTGTAAGTCTCACCGACCACAGCCGTCAGATGCGACGGGCAATGGCGTTGATAGACTGCTTATGCGCTGCTAACCATTCCTGCATTACTGGTGACAGCGCTTTGCGCATGGCCTCGTCGATACAACCCAACATGACTTGTGGGCGAGCTTCATAATAGGAACCCCAATTGTCAGCGGCATCGATACGCTCAGCTTTAGCCTCGCCTATAGCCTGTAATGAAAAACCCATGCTTGCGACCAGAGCTTGCACACAAGGGGTCGCGGTGAAGACTATCCAGCGATAACCCGCCTGGTCGAGCAAGGCTGACAGTAGAGTGAAAAGCAGGGTACTCGCGGCCCTTTGAGTGGCCGCAAGATTGCCAATCTCGACCACCCTGGCTCTATCAACCGGGGTGCCGAATTGCTGACTGATAACTTGCTCAACCGGCTTGTCGAGATAGGCTTCGAGGAATAAGGTTTGATGATGCGCACTGTTCAGCCCTAGTGCCGCATAGGTTCGCTGTCCATTTTTCAGTACTAGCAAATGGGGCAGGTAATGCTCGATAGCGGCTTGATGGCGACGGGCATAGCAGCGTGCGATGTAGCCTTCGAGCTCTGATCTAAGCGGATGCCCCATGGCACATAGGCTCAGAGAGTAGCCCTTAGTAGCATCAGCCGTAGTAGACTTGGCCTTGGTAGATTCAGACGTAGTAACTTGCGGCAGTCGCAGCCTTGTTTTGTCTAGCAGGGTGCCTTTCGTATCTCTCAACAGCGTGGTTTGCATGGCTACCTCGATATGGAATGTCGCTTCAAGACCAAGCTTACTCAGCAAAACTTAAGACTTACTTAAGACTTTAATGCGTTTTTGAAGCCAGAGCGCATAAGGTCTCGCCACAAAATAAAATGAAATATGACAAGGCCTTAACTAAGTTTTGGCCTTTTATAAGCCTTTAAGCCGGGAATTTACTTTTATTTATTCAATTATTGAAATCAAACTCATTTATTAGGTTGCCCCAGGCAGGAATAGGTTTAAAATTAGCCTCCATTTTTGGCCCACTCGGCATTTTCTTTGTCAGGGCCTAAAGCTGGGGGAATGGATCAGGCCTACTAAATTATTGGGATTGTGTGTTCACTGATGTCCCAGCCTTAAATTTCAAAGTAGATGTTTAAACCTAAGCAACTTGTAATCTGGAGGCAACAATTGATTAAACGATATATGGCCCTGGCCCTTGGTTTGTTAATGGCCACACCTTTATGGGCATCGGCGGAAGGTGGTGCCAGGCTCGAATTGACTCACAACTGGGTGGGCTATTTGGCGATCGGGATTTTCGCCTTCTCGTATATTTTTGTCATTCTTGAAGAAAAAATCCATCTACGTAAGTCCAAGCCTGTACTACTCGCTGCCGGCCTTATCTGGATTTTAATTGCTCTGGTCTACAACTCAAACAATATGCCCCACGTCGTTGAGCCGGCGATTCGGCACAACTTCCTTGAATACGGCGAGTTGTTTTTCTTCCTGCTGGTGGCGATGACCTATATTACCGCGATGCTCGAGAGGGGTGTTTTTGATGCCCTGCGCAACTGGCTGGTAGAGAAGGGCTTTAGTTACCGCAGCCTGTTTTGGCTGACGGGCATTTTGGCCTTCTTTATCTCACCCATTGCCGATAATCTGACGACGGCGTTAATTATGTGTGCCGTAGTACTGGCTGTTGGTAAGGGGCAACCCGCTTTTGTCTCAATTGCGTGTATTAATATTGTTGTCGGTGCCAATGCCGGTGGCGCCTTTAGTCCCTTTGGCGATATCACGACTTTGATGGTATGGCAGAAAGGTATCGTACAGTTTGGTGATTTTTTCGCACTCTTTATACCTTCAGCAGTCAACTTTCTAATACCCGCTTTCATTATGCAGTTTGCCTTGCCATCCGGTAAGCCGGATGAGGTAGAGGGTGAACAAGAGGGCTTGAAGTACGGTGGCATGGTCATTGTCGGCTTGTTCCTGCTCACCATTGTTACCGCTGTTTGCTTCCACAACTTCCTGCATATCCCCCCCGTGTTCGGCATGATGCTGGGTTTGGCCTATCTTAAGTTTTACGGCTACTACCTGCGTCAGCGCTCGAAGTCATGGACGGCTGCTATGGAGGGGCCTCCCGGATCAGCCGCGGACCCCTATAATTTTGATGTGTTTTCCAAAATTGCCCAGGCCGAGTGGGACACTTTGTTCTTCTTTTACGGCGTGATTATGGCTGTTGGCGGTCTTGGCTTTATCGGCTACCTGGGCA
Organism: Gammaproteobacteria bacterium; assembly: GCA_003646355.1. The sequence goes on along the minus strand of QNFO01000059.1, from coordinate 4,631 downwards.
TGGCTTCTGAATTTGTTTACGGCGAACTCGGTGCCACCACGGCGAATATACTGGTGGGTGTTATGTCGGCCATTGTCGACAACATTCCCGTCATGTTCGCGGTGCTAACCATGCAGCCCGATATGGATCTCTTCCAATGGCTCTTAGTGACCTTGACCGCAGGTGTTGGTGGTAGCTTGTTGTCTGTTGGTTCGGCTGCGGGTGTTGCGCTGATGGGTCAGGCTCGTGGTCAGTACACCTTCTTTGGCCATTTGAAATGGACACCAGTGATTGCCCTCGGTTACGGGGCCAGCATCTGGGTGCACTTTTTAGTCAATGGTTAACGAGTGAGGCCTGCAAGGCGCCTTGTTTCCAAGTCATAAAAAAGCCCGCTTACAGCATTGTAAGCGGGCTTTTTTTTAGTCTTTAAATAACTACAGCTTTAAACGATTCAGCAGCCAGTAAAGCCTTTCGTGAGTCTTGGTATAGGGTGGATAAAACAACTCTGGCTTACCAACCTTGGGAAAGGTAAAGCGGGGGCGCAGCTTGCTCATTTCCATAAAGCCTTCGTAACCGTGGTAGTGCCCCATGCCACTAGCGCCAACCCCGCCAAAGGGAATGCTGTGCTGCAGCACATGAAAAATACAGTTGTTCACGGTTACACCGCCGGACAGGGTGCCATAGAACAGCCTTTCCTGTGTGGCCTTATCATTACTGAAATAATACAGCGCGAGGGGGGCATCTCGCTTATTGATATAGTCGAGAACTTCATCCAGGGAGTCATAAGTCATGACGCTGAAGAGGGGGCCAAATATTTCCTCCTCAGCAATACGCATATCTTCGTTGATATCCAGGACCAGGTGGGGCGGAAATTTACGCCACTCGTCATTGAAACCCTCAGTAGTGAGCTGAACCGCTTCAGCACCTTTGGCTACGGCATCATCAAGAGTTTCTTTAAGCCGTGTGTAAGAGCGTTCATCGATAATAGATGTGTAATCATCTTTATTAGTATCGGGATAGCGCTCGCGCATGATTTCACCGGCAATGCGCACGAATTCATCGCGCTTATGCCGGGGGACAAAAACGTAGTCAGGGGCGACACAGGTTTGCCCCGCGTTAACGTATTTGCCGTACATAATACGACTGACGGCTTCGCGTAAATCATAGTCATCACAAATGATGGTCGGCGATTTTCCGCCAAGTTCTAGTGTTACCGGGCATAGGTTTTCTGCGGCAGCCTTCATCACATTAATGCCACTTTCTGCCGAGCCGGTGTAAACGATATGGTCAAAGGGCAGACTGGAAAACTCCGAGCCGCTAAGTCCCGGTAAATAGGCCGCGGTGTCATCACCAAAGGCGTCGCGAAATAAACCCTGTAACAGGCGGCAGAGGTTTTGCGAGTTGGCGGCAAGCTTGACCATGCAGCGATTACCCGATGCCAGGGCATTAATCACGGGGCCGATGGATAAAAAGAGAGGGTAGTTCCAGGGTGTGCCAATACCAATAACCCCTTTAGGTTGGGGGATAACCTCATTTTTACCGGTAAAGAACATAATGGAGGTATGCCGGCGCTGGGCTTTCATCCACTTCTTCAGGTTTTTGCGCGTATCGCGAGAGCCCGTTAAACAGCCAAATATCTCAACCATTTTGGTTTCGGTGGGATTGCGATGCCCAAAGTCTGCAGAAATGGCGGCAGTAATCGCATCGGTATTTTTTTCGAGCAGGTCTTCAAGTTTTACCAGATTCTCGAGTCGTGCTTGCAAGGAGGGGTAGGGGTTTTGGAAATAGGCATCCTTCTGTGCCTTTAAAATGATCTCCGCTTCAGTTTGGGGGTTTTCTATCGCCTTTGACTGTCGACCTTGGCCCATGTTTTCAACCTCTTACTGTTAGAAGAAAGCGCCCCTTAGTAAAACAAGTGACTTTGCAATAGTAGTTGCCGGGCGCGGGGCACGCAATAGCATCGGGCTGACATTTTAAGCGAGTCGTTCAACGCGACTAGCTGGGGCAAGTAGTAAAAGATCAATTGAGCTAAATCAAATCCCCACATCTCTTGAAGGGGTACATTGCGATTCTGTGCTCGTCTGGTTTTCGGTATGTCCATCCAGCGCACAGCTTCGCATTCAGGTTCTACTTATGTTTAGTGCCTGCTTCGCCTTTGCTTGGGTTTGCTTCTGCTGTTTTCCAGGGGGGTTAATCTCGACAAGCATTTATGCTTTTTGTCCAGAAATTAACGAGGTAAAACTATGTCAAATCAATACGATGCTATTATCATCGGTGCCGGTATTTCCGGTATGTACCAGCTACACAAGCTGCGTGAACAGGGCTTATCTGTAAAGGTCTACGAAACAGGTTCGGGGGTTGGTGGTGCCTGGTACTGGAATAAGTATCCCGGCTGTCGTTTTGACTCTGAGAGTTATACCTATGGCTATTCGTGGTCAGAGGAAGTTCTACAGGAGTGGGACTATAAAGAACGCTTTGCCGCTCAGCCAGACACCGAGCGTTATCTGAATTTTGTCGCTGACAAATATGATTTCCGCAAAGATATTCAGTTCAACACACGTGTCACTAAAGCGACCTACAATGAGGCCAATAGCCAGTGGGACGTTGAGCTAGACGACGGCAGCACGGCGAGTGCTGAAATCCTGGTTTCTGCCTCTGGGCCGCTCAATGCCCACACACTGCCACGCATTCCCGGTATCGACAGCTTCAAAGGCGAGTGGGCTCACACGGCGCGTTACCCGAAAGAAGGTTTCGGTGGTAGAGGCGCCGATCAGTTCAAAGGCAAGCGTGTTGGTGTTATCGGCACTGGTGCAACCGGCGTACAGGTGATTCAGGAAGTGGCTAAAACAGCCGACTCACTGACTGTTTTCCAGCTGGCACCCGAGTGGTGTGCACCCCTTAAAAATGGGCCGATTAGTCCAGAAGAAATGAAGGACATTAAGGCCAACTACAAGAAAATATTCGCTGAATGTAACGAAACCTTTGGTGCTTTTCATCATAAGTTTGACGAACGCTCAGCGCTTGAAGTGTCTGACGAAGAGCGTGAAGCTTTCTTTGAGAAAAAGTACAACGAGTCTGGCTTCGGCATCTGGTTGGGTAACTTCCACGACATTATGACTGACAGCAAGGCCAATGATCTGATCACTGACTTTATTGCCAGAAAGATCCGCAGCCGTGTCGACAATCCAAAAACTGCAGAAAACCTGATCCCTAAAGACCACGGCTTTGGAACGCGTCGTGTGCCCATGGAGACCAAGTACTTTGAGTGTTACAACCAGCCCAACGTTAAGCTGGTTAATCTCAAGGAAACGCCTATCGAAGAAATCTTGCCCGAAGGCGTTAAGTGCAGTGATGAAATGTATGATCTCGACATCATCATCTACGCCACTGGCTTCGATGCGGTCACCGGCTCGCTGAAGCGTATCGACATTACCGGTAAAGATGGTCTCAAACTCACGGATAAGTGGGCTAACGGCCCCCGCACTTTACTGGGCATGCAAACGGTTGGTTTCCCCAATCTGTTCACCCTGGTTGGTCCTCATAACGGTGCTACCTTCTGTAATATTCCTCGCTGCATTGAGCAGAACGTTGAATGGGTTACGGATACCGTTGCCTACATGAAGAAAAACAACTTCCATTCCATTGAGCCAACACTGGAAGCGGAAGATGCCTGGACTATTCACGTTGATGAAACGGCAGAGGGCACATTATTCCCCACCGCTGATTCCTGGTTTATGGGTGTGAATATTAATGATCCCTCTAAAAAGCGTACCTTTATGCTCTATGCCGGTGGCCAACAAAACTATCGTGCCGAGTGCGATAAGGCTGCTGAGAACGGCTATGAAGGATTCGTTCTTAAATAGGTGACTCTTCTTTTTTAGTTGCTTGTAGAATCGAAAGTGCTGCTGTAACAGGTGGCCCTTTCTTAATTTTGTTGTTTTCTTTCTGCGATTTCGGTGCTGCGTTTGTCGTACCTTATTAAGGTCGCTCCACACAAAGAGGTCTAAGTATGTCTAATCAATATGATGCCATCGTCATGGGCGCCGGTATTGCCGGTATGTATCAGCTACTCAAGCTGCGCGAGTTGGGACTCAATGTAAAAGTCTATGAGACGGGTGATGGGGTAGGCGGTGTCTGGCACTGGAACAATTATCCAGGCTGTCGTTTCGACTCTGAGAGCCACACTTATGGCTACTCCTTTTCTGACGAGCTACTGCAGGAATGGAACTGGACCGAACGCTTTGCTCCTCAGCCTGAAACCAAACGCTATCTTAATTACGTCGCGGACAAATTTGATCTGCGCAAAGATATTCAATTTAACAGCTGCGTCACCAAAGCTACCTATGACGAAACCAATACCCAGTGGCAAATTGAATTGGAAGACGGCAGCACCGCCAGCGCCCGCTTTTTGATTTCAGCCACTGGTCCGCTGTCGGCCTATACCATGCCACGCATTCCTGGCGTCGAGAGCTTTAAAGGTGATTACTGCCACACCGCACGCTGGCCCGTTGGCGATAGTGGCTGGCAGGGTAATGACTTTAGTGGCCTACGGGTAGGCGTTGTTGGTACCGGTGCTACAGGTACCCAGGTGATTCAGGAAGTGGCTAAAACCGCCAAAGAACTCACCGTGTTTCAACTCGCGCCAAACTGGT
>QNFO01000058.1 GCA_003646355.1 Gammaproteobacteria bacterium | reverse complement strand
CGCATGCCGACCAGGCAGCACTCGCAGTCTTCCTCAATAGAGCCACCACTAGTACCTATCGCGCCAATAAGATCACCCTCTTCATCATAAATCGGGAAGCCTCCGGCGACGATACAAAAGCGGTTATCGGTATGTTGTAAGCCATAACCGAAGGCGCCGGGCAGCATGAGTTCTCGCACCAGACTGGTTGGCCTTTGCAAGGCTGCAGACGTCCATGCTTTCTTTTCGGCGATTGGAGGGTTAGCGATGCGACCTTTCTCTGGCCGTAACACGCCGCGCAAATGCCCACCAAAATCGACAACAGCAACGGTACTGGCTCTGCCGACAGATTGTGCGTAAGCAACGCCTTCTTTGAGGAGTGTTTCTACTTCGGATAATGTGAGTTCTCGCATACGATGGATCTCCTGATGAATAAATGAGCTCTATAAATGTGGCCGCTAGTTTGGCTTGGGTGATTAAAATCATTTGAATTAACGTCGGAAAACAAGCTTCGCGGTTAATTGTTGAGGCGGATTTAAAGTATACATATTTTTTGATATTGCTATAGTGTGAATGTAATTACAAATTATTTATCACTTTAAAATAGCTATACGGGAGTTGTTTACTATGAGCGGCGAAACTGTACACCAGCCATTAACCCATACAGCGTTGGCTAAACTGTCGCGCGCGGTCTATGAGAAGTTCGGGGATGAGGCACTGCCATTAATTACGGAAGCTTGGCACAACATAGGGACTAAAACCGGCTCCAGGATTATGAAGAAAAAGGGTATCAGCACGTTTAAGGAGGCGGCGGAAGATCATGTGGAAATGGTCAAGGGCTTTGGTGATGTCTACGAATTTTGTCATGTCACCGACAACACCTACCACGCACAAACAAGGCCTGGTGTGCCCTGCGAGGTCGGCATGGAGGATGCTGGTGAGGCGGCTTGCCACGCGTGTATGTCGGTAAATACGGCGCAGTTTGAAAAAATAACGGGGTCACCTGTCGAAATGACAATTAGTCAGTCTCGAGCTATGGGCGACAATTGTTGTGAAGTGAAATACATATTTAAAAGCGCGGGCTAACTCAGGGTTTATCGCTGCGCTAAGGTTAGTAGAGTACGATCAAGCAAACAATAAGTAGAGGATGAAATGGCTTTGTCATCAGCAATGTCAGGTTCTGGAAATATCATCGTTATCGGTAGTGGCTTTGGCGGTGCAATTTGCGCCGCGCGCTTGGCTGAGGCAGGGCATTCTGTGACTGTGCTGGAACGCGGTCCATGGCGCGATACTGTGCCGGTGCGATCAATGGGTGTTGACCGCCGTGTCCCTTTTCCCCGTGGTCGCAAGTTATTGACACAGGCGCTTCGCGGTGTCGGTGGTAACCGCCTTCCCGGCGGTCATTTACGAACGAATAAGAACGGGTTGTTCGAAATGTTCTTTGGTAGCGGCACCCACATTGCTTGCTCTTCGAGCGTTGGTGGCGGTAGTCATGTTTACTCTGCGTCCCACGTTCGTCCTCTGGTTGATAACTATTGGGAGGGGCACAACCCGGTAATTTCTGATGAGGTGATGTCACCCCATTACGATGCAGTACTCGAACGTATGGGCTCAATTACACCGACGGCTGATCTTGGCATACCCAACACATCGGCAGAACGATTTCGTGATTCCGAGCACCTTGAAGCCGCGCCTCCACCACCCGATCCGCGTCTGGGTTACCTCTTTCCAAAAGACCCGAAAAACCCAGGCCGAATAACGGACGCCAACGGTATTGAGCGTTGTGAGGTCGATTACGAAGCCAATGATGAGGGGTTTCTTGGCTCCCCAGGGGGTGGAAAAACGACGCTCGATTTTGCCTATCTGGCACCAGCCATGAAAGCCGGACTTGTGGTAAAAGATATGTGTGAAGTGACAGCCATCGTTCGCCAGTATTATGGCGATGTACGCTACCGGGTTGAATATATCGACCACCATAGCGGCAGAAAAGCCACTCTTGAAGCTGAGAATGTTGTTCTGGCATCGGGCACACTCAACACACTACGCTTACTGTTTCACTGCCGCGATAAGCTGGGTAGTCTCGCTGGAATGCCTCAACTGGGTAAACGTTACGGCACCAATGGTGACAACTTGGGTTTTTGGGATTACAACCAGCCAGGTCTTTATCAAACACGGGGTTTACCGACCACCGGTGGTGTAAAGCTGAAGGGTGATGAAAATGCGCCGATGCTTGGAGGCGGTGGCTTTCCTTCCGTCGATGCTTACCCTTTACCAAAGAGAATCAGGGAGCGTATTAAACGCGGTGCTTTTATAGCAGGTCTTGGAGAAGATGTTATGAATGGCACGGTGACAATGAAAGGGGGCAAACTGCGGATCGAATATCCTCACGGCACCAGTTCGATTTTTGCTCGTACACGTGCGGCCTTCACTGAAATTGAAAAACGTACCGGAAAGAAAATTTACGCGCCAAAAACCCCCATCACGGTACATCCGATGGGTGGTGCTTGTTTGGGCTCTAGTGTTGAAGACGGCGTAGTGGGGGCTAACGATGAAATATTTGATAACCCTGGCGTCTACGTAACTGATGCCTCCGTGCTACCGCGCTCACCGGGTGGGCCTCCAGCAATCACCATTGGTGCGTGGGCAGAACACGTTGCCAGTCAGTTTGGAAAGCGGTAACAGGTGAGAAATAAAAATCAAAGCAATTAAATAATAGAGGTAATGAACCATGAGTGAAACACAAGCAGGTAGTTGTTTTTGCGGAGCAGTCAAAATCGAAGTGACTGGCGACCCCAAAGTGATGGGCTATTGTCATTGTAGCGATTGTGCAATATGGGCCGGGGCACCCGTTAACGCCTTTAGTCTGTGGTCACCCGATGACGTAAAGATAACTGCCGGTGAAGATAAGCTTGGCTCTTTTGCAAAGACCGAGGCTAGCCATCGCCGATTTTGCACGCAATGCGGCGGGCATATATTGAGCGAGCACCCGGCAATGGGTATGACCGATGTTTATCTCAATATTGTACCCGGCAAGACTCATACAGGCTCTATGCATATTTATTACGGCGAAAAAACCATGTCCGTACCCGATGGCTTGCCGAAATTCAAAGATCTACCAAAAGAATTTGGTGGTTCAGGGGAAACGCTCGAAGAATAGATTTGGCAATTACAGGCAACGCTATAATAGTAGAGTTGTCTGTACTTATTGTATGAATTCGCGGCACTTTAAAAAGCAGTCCCGCTTTACGTTCCAGGTTAACCAAGACAAATCTGGCCAAGAAAATCCATTTTTCCAACGGTACCTTTGATGTGCTGAGTATCATAAAGTGTGGCGGCGTAAAATTAAAAATTGGGTGAGAAAATCACATCACAAAATTTTCTGATGTGAAGGGTATTTCAATTTCCCCCAGACGTAAATACATTACTATTGCAGCTGCGAGCGTAATGATTCAAATATAAAAAAATGAGTATTACCATGTCTGAGCTATCTGCTTTACCCACGGTCACCAGGGTTTATCAAAATCACCATATTGATAGTACGCGTTGGCAGGTATTTAAACCCCGTCCTGACGATATCGTTGTAGCTACGACTCAAAAGTCGGGAACAACCTGGACCCAGCAAATTATTTCGCTACTTTTGTTTCAGGATGGCCCCCCACCTGCGCCATTTCACGACTTATCTATATTTGTCGATATGCGTATGACGCCCCTTAATGAGCTTGAAAAAAACATCGAATCGCAAACCCATCGGCGCTTCCTTAAAACCCATACGGCTCTTGACGGCTTTCCTTTTCATCCCGAAGTGAAGCATGTGTTTGTCACGCGAGATGGTCGCGATTTGTTTATGTCCTTGTGGAATCATTATTCCAATTACTCAAAAGATTTTCTTGCCATGTTGGACGCAGTACCAGACCGTGTTGGCGATCCCTTTCCCGCAGCGGGGGATGATATTCATGAATTCTGGCGTGACTGGATTGGCCGAGGTTGGTTTGATTGGGAAGATGATGGCTACCCCTTTTGGTCGCAGTTGCATGTGATAAAAACCTGGTGGCAGTTCCGCCATCTGCCCAATATTCTGCTGGTTAATTATACCGATATGTTAGCTGACCTGTCGGGCGAAATTAAGCGGATTGCCGATTATCTGGATATCGATATCACACCCGAATATTTAGCCAGGGTCACTGATCTGTGTACCTTCGAATCCATGAAAAAGCGAGCAGACGAAGTGATACCCATGGCAGAAATGTTGTTTGACGGCGGCGCACAAACCTTTATCAATAAGGGCTCTAACGGACGTTGGCGTGAAGTGTTAACAGCCGAGGAGTTGGCCACTTATGATGAGCATATCGCCAAAACCTTGAGCCCGGAATGTGCACGCTGGTTGGAAAATGGCGGTGCTTATTAGTATCTCCGGTTAGCTAATTCAATGAAGGTGTAACCAACACAGTTAATATTAGGATAAATGATGACCTACTTACCGTTAACAGAAGAACAGCAAAACCTCAAAGAGCTCGCCACTCAATTAGCGGTAGCCGAATTGGCACCGCGCGCTGGCGAAACGGATAAAACAAAAACCTTTCCTCGCGCCTCTCTCGACGGACTAAAGCCCAGTGGCTTATGGGGCTTGCGTGTATCTAAAGAACACGGCGGGCTGGGTGCTGATTTATTATCGACTTGTCTTGTCGTAGAGGAGCTTGCCAAGAAATGTGCTTCTACCGCGATGTGCTACAAAATGCATGTTGAAGCGGCCGAGCTGATTAGCAGAATGCCCAGTGATTATCAGGTTGAGCAGTTTGTGAAAAAAATAGCGTCGGGGGACATTCTTTGTACCGTTGCTGGTGGAGAAACGTCGGGCAAGGGTGGCAACTGGGTACCTGGTATGGTTTTGTCTTCGGTTGAAAAAGGCCCTGAGGGTTACGTGATTGATAACCTGCGTAAATCCTATGTCACATCCGCAGGACAGGCCTCGCACTATTTTATGCTGTGCCGAGTTGGTGCTGAAACGAAAGGCCATAAATTGTCGGCATTATTTATTGAAGCCGACAAAATCGAATGGGAAACCCTTGAAGACTGGAATGGCCTGGGCATGCGCGGCAACAACAGTATGCCGATTCGTTTCAATGGCAGCGTCCCCGAAAAAAACCGGATTGGCGACGAAGGTTCGGCACTCAAGTATCTGGGCGCAGTGATGATGCCTGTTGTCGCCCTTACTTATGGTGCAGCGTATTTAGGTGTGGCATCGGGTGCTTATGAGTTGGCGATGGAGGAGGCATCAAAAGTTCACCCCAGTGGTGCAAAGCGTCTCGATAGCGCTATTAATCAGCGTCGTATGGCTGAATTAAGTGCTAAAATTGAAGCGGCACGTGCATTGCTACACGTCGCGGCATCAGCGGGGGACGCTGGGCAAGTGGCAGCACCATTGCCTTATCTACAGGCCAAGGTCACTTGTTCTGAGGTGGCTGTGTTGGTGACGCAGGAATTAATGACCATGTTTGGCGGTACTGCTTTCGCCGCGCGCTTGCCCTTTGAGCGTTATTTTCGCGATGCGCGGGCGGGGATGATTATGGGCTTGGCAAACGACGACGCGTATCAGACAATTTATAGTATGCTATTTCCTAATAAGCAGAGATAAGGTTTTTTAAGAGTGCTTTATAAGCAACTCTCTTGTTTGTGACTGTGTTGTTTGTTTAGAAGTTTCGGTGATTTATTTTGATAATTCTGCTAGAAAATGCTTTTTAACTTCTGCCGGTGGTATCACTGATTTTCGAGTTTCTGTATCGAAAAAAACATTCACGCAGTCTGCTGTTGCGCGGCAAATTCCATCCTTAAAAACACCGTAACTAGATGTGATTGATTTGGAACCAATGGAAGTTAAGCGGCATCCTATTTTTAGGGTGCCTGGCCAATGGCACTCCTGAACAAAATTGATAGAGAGATTGGCGAGTAAGTAATCAAGGTTGGGATATTTATCACTATCGATAAAAAGGCTGAGAAGATATTCGGCTCGGCCTGCCTCTATGTAGGCGGCATATGAAACATTGTTGACATGCCCCAGTTCATCCTGGTCGCTATAACGCATGCTTACTTTGACCCAGAATTGATAGGTATCCGGGTTTTTCAAATCGAAAATTTTATCGTGGCTCATGCATAGTTCTCTTTAAAGACTGCTAAAAGTTTTAATAGGCTTGGTAGTGGATGCTGAAAAGATCCGCGTTGATAAATTATCATGGGAATCATTGTTGCAAAAAACTCCTTCGCAAAGGCTTACTTGGCCGCGAGTGAGCGACCGAGCATAGGCTCAATGCGACTGGTCTGCGGGCAAACCGGAAATTTCTTTTTACATGGCATTCACTTTTCCAAGTGACTGCCTCGAAGCTCCCCGTGTTTACCTATAGACCAGATATCCCTAGGTAAAACGGATGTTGCCGTGTCGATTGATGGCTGCTCCAACTGCGTAGCCATAGTATCGTTCCAGCGGTTGAAAAACCCCATCATTGCAATGACGGCAACAATTTCGACGATTTTCGTATCATCAAAGTACATTTTAAGCGTCTCAAAATCCTCGGCATTAACCCCATTAGGGTTTTTTGCAGCGCCTTGTGCAACGTTTAGAACAGCTTGCTCGGCGGGTGTTAGTTTTTGCGGTGTGGAGTTGCATAGGTCTACGATTTTATCTTTGGGAATGCCATCGTGGATGGCGCCATGTGTCATATGAGCAACACAATATTGGCAACCAGCTTGATGCGACACGCCAAAAGCCGCTAAGCGCTTAATTTCCCGGGTCACGGTTCCTGGTCCGAAAACCGCCCCTAACATTGGCACAAGAGCTTTTACCAGTTCCGGTTTGCGTGCCATGGTCAGCATACTGTTGGGTACAAAACCAAATTTAGTCTCAACACCGTCCAATAAAGCTTTTAGCTCAGGGATCTCATCTCGATCCAGGG
>QNFO01000057.1 GCA_003646355.1 Gammaproteobacteria bacterium | reverse complement strand
CCTGGTGTTTGCCATGGTAGGCCTCGATCATTTCAAGGGGGTTAATGCCAGCTATGGTCACCCGGTGGGTGATGAGGTGATTAAAAATGTCTCGCGCCTGCTGGCTCAGCGTTTACGTCAGTCCGATATCGTCGGCCGTTATGGCGGCGAAGAGTTCGCCATTATTTTACCCGACACCACTCTGGAGGCAGCGCGGGTGCTGATGGACGATCTTCGTGAACAGTTTGCCTCCATTAAACATCGCTGTAAAAAAGGTGAGTTTTCCTGCACCTTTAGCGTGGGGTTGGCAGCATTGCCACCCTACAGCGAGGTGAATGGGCTTATCGACGCGGCCGATGGCGCTCTGTATCGAGCCAAGGACGAAGGTCGTAATCGCACCTGTGTTAGCGAGGGTATTGAATTGGGCTAAACGCCCTCTTTGATTGTCACTGTCTCCTGGCCCGGGTCATTCTGAGGCCGCTTTCATCGCCACTGGCAAGTGCCGGGGGCCAATATTCCCCCCGATCCCAACAAGCCTTTGTTAGCAAAGGGCCGAACAGGCAGGGCGTTTCTTCCTGTTTGTTTGTGCCTATGTCAGTGCTGCCTATGCTGGGGCGTATGTTTGAAGCCAAGCCGCAAATGGAAGCAGCGATGCTCGGTTTTGAGCCCATCGGCCGCTTCGGTGTGCCAGCAGAAATTGGCGAAGCTGCCGTCTGGCTGTGTTCCGACCAGGCGTCTTTCGTCACGGGTCATCCCATGGTTTGTTGATGGTGGCGCCGTAGCCTGTTAATAGTCTGCTAAAGCCTCGTAAGAACTGTTTCTAGCGAAAGGGTCAGTGTTGACATAAATCGTGCTTGCAATTTATGTCAACACCCTGCTTAATGCCGTCATGTTAACAGCTGGTAACCACTATTGCCTCTTTGGTAACGATGGATCGCCTCTTCAGTGTCAAATTCGCCCTTTGGCGGGCTCTGAAGCAGGCTGTTATCTAAATCAACTTTCATAATTCTACTGATGGAGCGGAGTAAGAGACTATGAGTAGCTTAGGTTTCGGTTTTATTTCTGCAGATTCTCACATTGTTGAGCCTGCAGACTGTTACAGCAAATACATTGACCCCAAATTCAGGGACAGAGCGCCGACTATTGAGCGCGATGCCTCGGGTAACGACATTTATGTCATTCCCGGTATGGATTCAACCATCCCCCTCGGCCTGGTTGCCGCTGCGGGCCTGACCCCAGAAGAACTGGCGGGCCGTCGCGAGGGCTGTACCTTTGAATCACTGCATCGCAGTGGCTGGGATGCCTCTTGCCGCGTTGCCGATCAGGATCGCGATGGTGTGGTTGCAGAAATCATCTATCCGTCAGTCGGTATGGCGCTGTGTAACCACACAGACTTTGCCTATAAAACGGCCTGTTTCCACGCTTACAACGAATGGCTGCAAAGCTATATTTCCGATGCCCCTGAAGGCCGCCTGTTCGGCTTGGGTCAAACGGCTTGTGAGACCGTTGAGCAGTCGATTAAAGATATTGAAGACGCCAAGAAGAAGGGTTTTGTTGGCATTATGATGCCCGGCAACCCTAAGCACGAAGACTACGATCACCCCATGTATGACGATCTGTGGGCCTGCGCGGCTGAGCTTGAAATGCCTTTGTCTTTCCACATCCTCACCTCTAAAGGCGGATCGGTTGACGAAGTATTGATGGCCCGTGGTAACAAGATCAATGGCTTCCTCAACATCATTCGTGGTGTGCAGGATGTGATGGGCTTGTTTGTACTCGGTGGTATTTTTGACCGTCACCCCAAGTTGAAGTTTATTGCCGCAGAAGCCGATGCCGGTTGGTTGCCTCACTATGCCTACCGCATGGATCACGCCTACGAGCGTCATGGTTTGTGGCTGGGCGGCGGTAAGAATCTGGAAAAAATGCCCAGTGACTACCTCAATGACCACGTTTGGTTGACCTTCCAGGATGACTGGATTGCCTTTAAAGTGGCCAACCTGATGAACCCGAAGAAGCTGGTTTGGGCCAACGACTTCCCCCACAGTGATGCTACATGGCCCTGGTCTCAGGAGCTGGTAGAGAAGCATACGGCTGGTTTAACGGCCGAGCAAACTCGCTGGATCATGCGCGAGAACATCATTGAGTGCTACAACTTACCGGTTGATAAAATTCCGGCATAAGGCTTTTGATATTCTGATGTCAATAAAAAAACCCGGTGTGATTTGCGCCGGGTTTTTTTTGCTTAAAATAAGGTGAAAGTTATGGAATACGATCTAAAAATTAGTGGCGGTACCATTGTCGATGGCACGAATACGCCGCGCTACAAGGGTGATATCGGTGTTGTCGACGGTAAAATTGTCGCGGTGGGTGATGCCCCGGGCACAGCAAAAAAGACCATCGACGCCACGGGTAAAATTGTCTGCCCCGGCTTTATCGACAACCACACCCACTACGACGCCCAAGTGCTGTGGGACCAAATGATGACTATCTCACCCTGGCACGGTGTCACCACTGTGCTGCTGGGTAATTGTGGCTTTGGCGTAGCCCCGGTGAGAAAGGAAGATCAGGACACCATTATTCGCACCCTCGAAGGTGTTGAAGGCATGGATGCGGATTCCATGCGTGCCGGTCTGGGTAGTGACTGGCCCTTTGAAACTTTCCCCGAATATATGCAAACCCTCGAGAAGATTGGTGTTGGCATTAATGTCGGTGCTCTTATCGGCCACACGCCCACGCGTCTGTATGTGATGGGTGATGACTCGACTGAGCGCGAAGCCACCGTCGACGAAGTTAAGCAGATGCGCGAGATTGTGCGCGATGCACTTAAGGCCGGAGCCATTGGTTTTGCCACCTCGAAAGCGCCGACCCATGTTGGCGCTGGCGGCAAGCCGGTACCGAGCCGTATGGCAAATTACAAAGATGAAATTCTTGAAATCGTCAAAGTCATTGGCGAAGAAAAGCAGGGCATTATTCAATCGACTATTGGCACCGACGTACTGCACGACCAGTTTGCCGAAATGTCGAAAGTGGCCGATTGTAATGTCACCTGGACGGCGCTATTACAGGGTGTGTCTTTAGGTGGTGGCGACCACAATGAGCAGCTGGCTCGCTCGGCTGAAATCAACGCCAATGGCGCGCGGGTTTTCCCTCAGGTCAGCCCTCGTTCACTCAGCTTTGATATGAATATGAAAGCGCCTTTTCTGTTCGAGAGCATGGCGGCCTTTAAGCCTGTGTCCGAGGCAGATTTAGAGGGTCGTCGAAAAATCTATGCAGATCCAAAATTCCGTGCTGAATTTAAAGCCGAAATACTGACCGGCAAATCGGTGGTACTCGGTGGCTGGCACGACACGGTGATTTCAGAATACCCTCTTGACCCTTCATTGAAGGAACAAAAGTTATTCGACATTGCCAAAAGCCGTGGTCAGGATCCGGTGGATACCTTATTGGATATGGTGCTGGATAGTGATTTCGGTCTGCGCATTCGCAGCCCGATCGGCAATTACGATGAGGTCGAAGTTGAGAAATTACTGAAAGACCCCAACACCGTGATTGGCCTCTCCGACGGTGGTGCCCACGCTAGCCAGTTGTGTGACTCCTGTTATGCGACCTACTTGCTCGGTCATTGGGTGCGCGACAAGGGTGCGATTGAACTTGAGCATGCCATCTGGATGCTCACCTCGCGAGTGGCCGATGTGATTAACATTGTCGACCGGGGTCGTCTTGAAGTGGGTCTGGCTGCCGATGTGGTGGTGTTTGACGCCGCTACCGTAGGTGCCGGAGATCTACAGCGGGTCAATGATTTACCCAATGGCGCAGACCGTTTGATCTCTGAAGCCAGTGGCATTGAGGCCGTGGTGGTTAATGGTGTGCTGCTACGCGCTAATAATGTCGATCAGGTTAATCCGGCGACCGATAAACTACCCGGTCAAATTATACGCGGTAGTGTTGATGGTGCGCGGGCATAGTCTTTAAGCTACTTGGTAGCCATTGATTAAAACCCTGCAACTGCTTCAGTTGTGGGGTTTTTATTGCACAAAATCATGGAATATGTCGTTATTAGGCTACAAGTATAAATAGAAGGTAAACCCGATGAATTCGGCAGTAAGCTCTGATGTAAACAACGATGTCTTCCTCTTCGATGCCGACGCCCATATTCTTGAGCCACCCGACCTGTGGGAAAACTATCTTGAAGCGGAGTTTCAGCACCGGGCGATTAAATTCGAGAAAAATGCCCAGGGTATTGATCAGCTTTATGTCGATAATGAAATTGTCCTGCCCAATTGTGCCGCCGCATTGGGTGGCGCAGAAATAGACCGCCTCAAGGCCTTTGATCCAACCTCCACTTTAAGCTACCTCGATGGTGCGCCTGCGGGCAGCATGTTCGGGCCAGAGCGTATTGCGCATTTTGACCAGTGGGGTTTAAGTGCCGGCCTGGTGCTGCCGACCATTGGTATCTTCTGGGATGTGCCGGACAATAAACTGGCCAATGCCTATTGCCGGGCCTACAACAACTGGGTTTACGACTTTCAGGCCGCGGACCGAGACAGGTTGGTGATTGCCGCCCACCTCAATCTGCGCGATATTGATGAGGCGGTGAAAGAGCTGGATATACGACTGAAGCAGGGTTTTAAAGGTGTGTTTTTAGCCCCCGAGCGAGTCGATGGCAAGTCACTGGCCGATGGCCATTTTGATCCCCTGTGGGCACGTATTGAAGAGGCGGGGGTGCCCCTGCTGACTCACGTTGTGGTGCGCACTCGGCGCTTTGTCACCGGCTTTGTTGGTGACTGGTACGACACCCCAGCCAACCGCACCTTTACCTTTGCCCTCGGTGCTACATCCCAGGTGATGCCCGCCTGCATGGCCATGGTGATGGATGGCCTGTTCGATAAATTCCCCAAACTTAAGTTGCTGGCTATTGAAGCCGGCTGTGGCTGGGCTGCCTATGCCATGGACCGGCTCGATGAAAAATACAAACACTTCAGCACTTTCGACAAACCTTTACAGCTGGAAAAGCCCAGTGAGTATTTCCGCCGCAACATCTGGTTTGTTGCCGAGCCAGAGGAGCGAACCATTGGCTCAATGCTTGATTTAGTCGGTGAAGATAGAATTCTCTGGGGTTCCGATTTCCCCCATATTGATGCCGATTTAGAGGCTCCTGGGCATATCGCCCAAAGTGTTAGCCATTTACCCGAGCACTTACAGCGTGCTGTTTTGGGTGAAAATGCCAGAAAACTTTTTAATTTAAAAAAATAAGGCAGTGTTGAAATGAACAATAAATCCATAGAACAAGTGGCGATTGATTTACAGCCTTTAATCGTAGAGCACCGCCGTGAAGGTGAAATTAATGCGCGCCTTGCTAGCGAGGTGGTGAGTGCCGTTGGTAAAGCGGGCATGTTTAGAATGTTTGCGCCAAAGGAAGTTGGCGGACTTGAGCTCACACCATCAGAAGCATTTCGTGCAACGGTTACGATCAGTGCAGCAGACCCCGCTGTCAGCTGGTATATCGTCAATTCAATGGCGGGTTGCATGATAGCCGCTGCTCTGCCTGAAGCAGAGCGTAAGGCATTATTTGTCGAACCGGATAGGAACTTTGGTTTTTCTGCCGTTGCCCTGGCAAAGGCGACCCCGGTTGATGGGGGCTATCGTCTCAATGGCACCTGGCCAGTGGTGACGGGGTGTAATGATTCATTGTGGTGTGCTCTGGCCGGCATTGTGCATGAAGGTGACACGCCACGGTTATTGGCAAATGGCCGCCCAGATGCGCGTATATTCCTCGTACCTACCGACCAGCTGGAGATTGATCAAACGTGGCAGTACGCTGCGGCAATGCGGGGTACAGGTAGTAATCAGGCAAACGCGAAAGATATTTTCGTGCCAGAGGTGTTAGCTCACTCGCCCGGTAGTGCGGCATTAATTGATAGACCCTTGTTTCGTAGTGCCCCCTCTTTATTGACCTTACCAATATTTGCAGCTGTCGCGGTCGGCGTGTTGCAGGGCGCTATTGATGCCGCAAGTGGAGAAATTAAATCCAAAGTATCATCGATAACGGGCAAAGCGTTGAGAGATCAAACAGAAACCCAGCTTGTCATTGCTGATGCCAGCGCCGCCCTGCGGGCCATTCGTGCTGGCTCTCTCGAGGCCTTTGATAAAGTGTGGGAAGGGCTTAAAAGTGGTAAGCCGATTTCGAACGAATTAAAAGCAGAAATGTATTCATCCAGTTTTTACGCGGGCGATGTGGCACGTGAAATGGTTAGTCGGCTTTACACCAAGGGCTCTAGAGCTGCCTTTATGCAGGGTCATGCGCTGGAGCGGTGTCTGTCAAATATTCACGCCGTTGTCGCCGCTATTGATGCGCGCCGAGGCTTTCATCATTCTGCAGGTTCGGTTATGTTGGGTGGGGAGCCATTGGAAGCTGCGTTTTAATTAAATCACAGTTGGCAGTTGCAACTAATATTTTGGCATTTTGCCCTAGCGCTTAAGGAGACCTCATGATTCTATCTAAGATAAGCCGTATTGAGAAAACTGAAAATATGAAACGCAACACCGGGCTTGGCATAGTGCTCGTCGTTGCTTTGTTCGCACTGCCCTCGCTTGGTCGGGCGGGTGCGGACGATAGCCCCTCAGTGAATTGGGGTAGAGATCTCTATCTGAACTACTGTGTTTCTTGCCATGGCTTGAACGGTAAAGGTGACGGCCCTGCAGGCCTTGCCCTTAAATCGCCACCAGCGGATTTAACACAACTCAGTGCTCGCAATGGGGGAGAGTTTCCCACCAGTCAGGTGAAAAGATATATCGAAGGAGAAGCGCTTATTCAGGCACATGGTTCCCGACAGATGCCAGTATGGGGCAAGGTTTTCAGACGTGAGAGTAATCGCACTGAGGCCAGAATGAAGTATTTGGTATTAGCCAAATTTCTTGAATCGATACAAGTAAAAAAATAAACACGTATTTTTAAAATGGCTTGAATTCAAACCTGAAGTGCATAACTTGATGAAATAGAAGAAGCGGCTAGCTGCCTGTAGGCTAATCGTTTT
>QNFO01000056.1 GCA_003646355.1 Gammaproteobacteria bacterium | reverse complement strand
ATCCATGCCGTGGGCGGTGACCACTTTAACGACGGCACCACTATCACTTTTCAGCACTTCAATATTGGGTAAATGGCCGCCAACCTTCTTAGCCCAGCGCCCTGGAGCCTCGTTGGTGTAGTACAAACCACCGGCCATATTAGACGCCGCTGACAAAGAATCGGAGGAATTTGCCAGTACCAACTTAGGCGCAACGATTCCTGCTGCCGCACCCCCAAAAGCTAAGCGAATAAATTTCCTACGATCCATAATAAAACTCCAAATTTAATCAACTATTTATTGTTGTCAATAAGATCATGATCAACCAGGCTCCACACCAAGAAGACTCATCCCCTGCAGCTCGGCAGCACCATCCATATCGATAGCCGCATGGTGTGAGGCCATCATCACGTCCCGATAATATTGCTGCATCAACGAGTCATTATAGGCCGCATGAGCACCAGCACCGGCATATAAGCGCTCTACTGCACGCCGACAAAGCTCAACAGCGTACGATGATTGCCAACGAATTAAGGCTTGGGCTTCGTCATCAACAGTTTGTTTTGCCGCAGTAATTTCGTCAAAAAGATCGCAGTTTCTGCCCAACAAAAGCTCAGCCGAAGTAATCTCGCCCTCCGCTTCAGCAACGCGCCGCTGCATGGTGCCGCGCCGTGCTTTTGCGCCACTACCTTCGCCACTGTAAATATCGGTACGGACTCGTGTTTTCTCGATAAATAAGCTGAGCATTTCTCTCGCCATACCCAGCACAGTTCCACCAAGCTGGGTGGAAAGACTGCATAGAACAGGAATCATATAAAGCCCGCTATTTTCGTGTTCATGTACATGTGGGCTACGCCCGCTAAACAATGCACCCGTCGCCTCTGCCCTATACGCCGGTACAAACACATCATCAAGCACAACATCTTTTGAGCCACTACCGCGCATACCCAGCGTATGCCAGGTGTCGTCTACCTCAACATCGCCACGAGGCAATATGACATGCAAACTGCCAGGCCCACCGCTGCTGTCTTTAGCACGCCCCGCACCTATCAGTAACCAGGGTGAATGATCAACGCCTGAGCAAAATTGCCAGCGCCCACTTAAACGCCATCCACCCTCAGCTTTTTTAAACTGCCCCTGGCTGGCCAGAGTACCGGGTATTAATAAATCGGCGTCGTTATCAAACAGCTCAGCTCTACACTGCTGAGAAAACCCACCTGACATCCAATTGTGCGCTCCACAGACCATTTGCACCCAGCTTGATGCAGGGCAGGCGCGGGCCAATTCTGAGCAAGCATAAACTTGCGCACGCAATGAGGCGCCTAAACCACCACTGCTCGCGGGGGTCATCAAACGTGCCAAGCCTGCTGCTTTTAAAGCAGCGATCGATTCCGGGGCGACAGACCGCCCAGCTTCTGTCGCGTCACGGTGGGCTGCCAGCACAGGCAGTACCGATTGTATTGATGCTTGATAAGCACGTGTTTCAGATGTTTCTAAAGCATTCATAAATTCTCATCCTTTTTTATACAAGTCTAACTCTCTTTTTAATAACAATTTAATAAGACGATCAAAGCAATAGATAAATAAGCCAAACCCAATCAAGGTCAACTGGCATGTAAGGCGACACTCCCTCAGCCATGTTGTTAGCCCCAGTCAAGTATCACAAAGACGTTTCAATTAAATCAAGGTATTTGCGTAAGCGCTATTAAGCTGTCCGGCAAGCTCCTCATCTATCACGGTGCCAATAACTCAATCGCCTTGCGCGTCGCCGCCAGGCGCTGCCCATTCACCGGGCTAACCGCTAATACAGGCATTGCCGCACCAGCCTGTCGAAAGGCTTCAATTTGCTCTCGACATTTTTCCGGCGCACCGTATATACATACTTGCTCAATCATCTTATCGCTAATGGCTCCGGCGGCGGCACGTCGATCGCTATTCTTCCAGGCTTTTTCAGCGGCAAGCATTTCAGTTTCAAAACCACAGCGCCGCCACTGCAAGCGGTAATTGGGCAGCCCGGCGAAGAAGGCAAGATTGTGACGCGCCGCTGACATGGCCGCATCATTATCTTCCGAAACAAAAGTGGGGATGCTCATAATGCAGTCCATACTTTGCGGACTTTTACCGACACTTTTAGCAGCATTTTTTGTTGCTTCAACTAATTGGCCGAGGTAATCACGCCCGGCCAAAAATGGCATTATGCCGTCAGCCTCGCGGCCCGCCACTTCGGCACTGGCCGTGGTGAGTGCGGCTAATAAAATTGGCACTTCATATTGACAGGCTTTCGCCTCAAAAAAACCACTACCAGCCTCGCCGCTTAAAATACCTTTTACGGTTTGCGCATATTCACCAAGGTATTGGCGCGGGTTAGTCATTTCTATACCCATGGCTTCAAGTAGCGGGCGGTGGCTCATGCCAAGGCCTAGAATCAAACGCCCTTCAGAAAGCTCTGCAATAGTTTGTGCTGTCATGGCGGCAAGAAAGGCGTGGCGATAATAAATATTGGCGATATTAGTGCCAACTTGAATGGTGTCTGTTGCCAGGGCTATCGCCTCAGCACAGGCCAGGGCATCGCCCCGCCCTTCGTTGACCAGCACCGCTGCGTAGCCGTGGTCTTCTGCTAGCTTGCCTATTGCCATTAATTCACGAGGTGGCGCATCGGTGGCCGTAGACAACACGATTCCTAATCGAGAGTGAGCCATAATATTCTCTTTTTTTTATTATTTATTTTAAAAAAAGGCCAGACTATTCAGGGTACTGGCCTTTTTACTGTCATCAAATTTAAGTACTGAATTTAAGCAAGGGATTTAAGCAAGGGATTTAAGCAGCTGATTTAAACAGACACTTAAATCATTAAACCCATACGCATAGCGCCGTCGATGCGAATACATTCACCGTTCATCATTGTATTTTCAACAATATGACAGGCCAGTTTGGCAAAATCTTTCGGGTTGCCGCCTCGCTTGGGGAAAGGCACGGTGGCAATCAAACGATTAAAGCCTTCTTCACCGGTCTCCGCTTTGGCCAGGGGCGTATCAAACACACCGGGGCAAATGGTCATAACGCGAATACCGTAGGGCGCGAGGTCTCGAGCCATGGGCAAAGTCATACCGATAACACCGGCCTTTGATGCCGCGTAAGCCGTGTTACCCACAGGGCCATCGTAGCCAAAGATGGAGGCGACGTTGACGAAAACTCCGCGCTCGCCGTCTTCATTGAGAGTATCGAGGGCAATCATATCGGTGCTGGCCAAACGGCAGACATCAAAGGTGCCTGTCAAGTTAACATTCACCACTCTTAAAAAACTGTCGAGAGGATGGGGACCTTTTTTATTGGTGATTTTGCGGCCAATACCAATGCCCGCCACGTTCATCACAATACGCGCCGTACCCAGCTCTGCTTTCACGGTCGCTAAGGCTGCCTCAACACTGTCGCCATCGGCAACATCAACTTTAACCGCCAGACCACCAACTTCGTCGGCAATGGTTTTGGCCATGTCGAGATTGAGGTCGAGCACGGCAACTTTGGCACCCTTAGCAGCCAGAGCACGCACGGTGGCGGCACCGAGGCCGGAGGCACCACCGGTCACGATGGCAATTTGATCTTTAATATCCATGGAACTTCCTTAATTAAATAATAATTTTGTCTTAGCCGCGCTTTTCATTAAGCACGCTTTGCATTAACCACGCAGAGCGCCGTCGAGACGAATCACTTCACCGTTGAGCATAGGGTTCTGGCAAATCTCCAGCGCCATACTGGCAAACTCTGCGGGTTTACCGGCACGCTTGGGAAAGGGCACGCTACCGGCGTAGTCGTCGGGTTCGCCACGCAGTACGCTGGCGGCCAGTGGTGTGTTAAATACGCCAGGCGCGATGGTGACAACACGAATACCAAAGGCCGACAAATCGCGGGCCATTGGCAGAGTCATGCCAATCACTGCTGCTTTAGTGGCCGCATAAGCTGTTTGACCAAAGGGGCCGTCGAGACCGGCAATGGATGCAACATTGACGATGACGCCTTGCTCTTCTCCCTCGAGAGGTTCGAGCTGGCGAATCGCGTCAGCACCGAAGCGGCAAACATTAAATGTGCCGGTGAGGTTGACGGCAATTTGCTGAGTGAGTGCATCCCGAGGCTGAGGGCCACCGCCACGGGTTGCCGTGCGCCCGGTAATGTCGATACCGGCACAGTTGATCAAAATGCGCGGTGTGCCATTTGCTTCACCCGCCTGCTTAAGGGCTTGAACAACCGAGTCTTCATCGGCCACGTCACACTGAACGGCAGTGCAACCTAGTTTATTTGCAGTGCTTTGGGCGAGTTCGAGGTTGCGATCAAAGATCGCTACTTTCGCGCCTTTTTCAATAAACAGTTTTGCGGCGCCCGCACCCAATCCTGATGCACCGCCGGTAATAACGACACTCATATTGTCTAAATTCATCTTAGCTGCCCATCCGAATGGCGCCGTCGATGCGGATCATTTCGCCATTGAGCATGGTGTTTTCACAGATTTGCTGTACCAAAGAACCAAACTCAAGTGGGTTGCCCCAGCGCTTGGGGAAGGGCACGGTGGGAATAATATTGTCGATCCAGTCCTGGGGAATACCCGCCGCCAGTGGCGTTTCGAACATACCCGGTGCAATGGTCATCACACGGATGCCATAGGGTGCAAGGTCGCGGGCCATCGGCAAAGTCATGCCCTGCACACCGGCTTTCGATGCCGCATAAGCAGCCTGCCCAACGGGGCCATCTTGTGCGACAACAGAGGCGATATTAATCACCACGCCACGCTCGCCGTCGTCATCCAGGGCGTCGAGGCCGATCATGCCGTAGGCGGCAACGCGGGCAACATTAAAAGTGCCGGTGAGGTTGACGCGAATCACTCGCTCAAATTCATCCAGTGGGTGCGGGCCTTTCGCGCTAGCCGTACGCACAGCAATATCGATGCCCGCCGCATTTAAGACGATCCGCGGGGCACCGAGTTTTTCGACTACCTGAGCAATGGCGGCTTCAACTGCCGGGCCATCACTAACATCACACTCAACGGCCATACCGCCCAGCTCTTCAGCCAGCTCCGTGGCCAATGCTAAATTGCGGTCAAGCAGGGCACACTTGGCACCCGCTTTGCTGAGAATTCTGGCGGCACCCGCCCCCAAACCCGATGCGCCACCGGTGATTAATGCGACTTGTCCTTCTACATTCATGTTCGACCTCTTCTCGATTTACGGTTAGATTTTTACGACTTGAAATTGACTGATTAAAATTTGGCTTCTCGTTCGGCACCACTGACGAATTGACTCCACAGGAGAATTTATTCGTGGGGCGCGGGATTCGGCAGGCGTGGTGCCGCAATCCACAATAACAGTGGGGATACTACCGCAAGCACGGCACTGACAACCAGCATTGCGCTATATCCACCGGTCACATCGTAAAGCCAGCCACCCAGCCAGGCGCCAATAGCCGCGCCCAACGATCCGGAAATCGCCAGAGTGCCAAAAATAGACGGAAAGAAGGGACTGGTAAATAAGTCGCGAGAAGTCGCCGGAAAAATCGGCGTATTAGCACCGTAGCCCAAGCCGACAAAAATGGCGAAGCTCACCGCCACCCACAGGGCCAGTATTGAGCCTAGATAAACCAGCGCGCCAATGGCCAGCAGGTTACACACGGCGGCCATGGTATAGGCCCGTTCACGGCCAATGCGGTCAGACAAATTGCCCCAGAATAATTGCCCGACGATGCTGGAAATGCCGATCACGCCGGTAATAAATGAGCTCTCGGTTTTGTCTATACCCTGGTCGACCATAAAGGCGAATTGGTGCATCAGTAGTATTTGCGCGACACAGGCCCCGGTCATAAAGCAGGCGCCGGCCAGCCAGAAACGGGGCGAGCGCAGCGCGGTTTTTAGCACCCAGTCGCGATACAGCGGCTCATTGGGCGCGCTAGTTGTTTCAGCGGCAGGCGAAGTCGGCCCCTCATGAATAGGCGCCTCTTCTGGCAATTTTAACAAAAATAGCGCGGCGGGTATTACCCACAATGGCCCCAATGCCGCTAAGAACATAAAGGTTTGACGCCAGCCGTAGGTCTCAATCAAGGCATTAATCGCCGGTACACCCACCAAAATACCAAAGCCAATACCCGACATCGCAAAGCCCAGCGCCGTACCCAGCTTGGTCGGATACCAGCGTTCGACCGTAACAATGAAAGGCACCCAACCGGCCTGAGAAATGCCGATGGCAGAGATCACGCCAAAGGTGAAGTAGAGCTGCCACCAGGTCTCAATCTGGGAAGTCAGTAACATCCCCACTGCAAAAAGCCCGCCACCGAGTGCAATAACCTTTTGCGCACCAAACTTTTCGATCAGACGGCCATTCATCGGCCCCGACAAACCATGCACCACACTCATCACCGAAATAGCCCCGGCGGTGAGTGAGCGACTCCAGCCCATGTCCTCCACCAGGGCCAACAGAAATACGGAATAGGCAAACCACACCCCGTAAACAACGCCCAGGGTGATAAAGGCAACAAATACCGCCATTGGCCCATGCCACGAGTTTTGCTCGGGTTTTTCAGGCGAGACTTGATCGGGGGGTTTTACTGTCATTTTTATTATCTGTTTAGTGTCGATCTTATTTTAGCGGTCTATGGCTAAAGGCTTTAATGGGCCGCTGTTAGCAATAGCCTCAGACCACTATAACGCACACTCAACACCGCACAGGGCGCGGAGAGCAGCTCGAAAACCCGAGGCAGAAAGCCCCGAGACAAAATTTAGGGGCGAATTTCGTAGAGTGCGTTTAAAGGGTGCTCAATGGGTAGGCGTCGCACCGTTGAAAAGCCGGCTTCACTGCTAAACTCCTTAACCTTGGACTCGGGTAAACCCACAGTGCCGAGGCCCATACCACCCTGCCCCAGTGAACTGGTCATACAGAAATGCAGACTGGCACCGAGTTTAAATACTGCCAACGGGCCTTCGTTGTCGGCCGGGTCATCGGTGCAATCGACATCCATCAGCACATAAATACCGTCATCTTTGCAGGCCGCGCGCAGGGCCTTTAAACCACCCTTGGGATCAGCCATATCGTGAATCAAGTCGAAGGT
>QNFO01000055.1 GCA_003646355.1 Gammaproteobacteria bacterium | reverse complement strand
AGGTGGCTCTTGAATTCAACGCTGGCTTTCAGGCGGCCAATTCTTGTTTATCGACGATGTAACTTTGATAGTTAGTAATAAACTCGGCAACGCAGGCCGATGGTTTACTGCGAAAGTGTCGATGCCAGTACCTGGCCAGGCCGGGTATATCGTCACTTGCGGGTAATACTTCATCGCAGCGCCGATAGATAAGCCAGGCGATGGCCGTGGCGTATTTTAGGTTGCTGATTAATTCACCGTGGGGGTCGCCTATAAAGCTGTGCTGTCCGGCCATGCCGCGAACCCGGCTTGCCAGATCGGGGTGGTGCAGAAGGTATTTATCCCACACGGCGCGGTGAGTGTTGGGTGAAATATGGTAGATGCCCAGTAGCCTGCCGCGTTTGAGGCTTAGCCCCATGCCGGATTCCTGGGCGGCAGTGCCGAGGAGGAGGTTTTCGTGGGCGGGCGCCCATTCATCCAGGGACTTGAGGGTGTTACGAATAACTAGCCGGCGAAACTCATCGGCTGCAAAGAGCATTGTTTTCTCCGGGCCTGTCGGTTTATCTCAACAAATCTAACAATTTAATTAATAGTCTAATTTTTAACAGCTTAGCATGCCTATTTCAATTGGTTTTTAAAAAACATGCGTAAGTTGCTACTTCTTTTTGAAGCTTGTTACTTATCTTGTTTTTATTTTCGCCTGAAAGTGTCTTAAGAGCTCGCTTCACGTTTATTCAAGCGTTGAAATAAGGTATAAAACGGCCATGAAAATACCGAAACGCATTAAACCCCTGGTTGAAGATGGCATCGTCGACGAGGTCATCGGTCCGCTAATGAGTGGCAAAGAGGCCGACGTCTTTATCGTGCGCTGTGGTCAGCACATTCGCTGCGCCAAAGTTTACAAAGAAGCGGCCAAACGTAGCTTCAAACAAGCGGTGAAATATCAGGAGGGTCGCAAGGTGCGCAACAGTCGTCGCGCACGGGCCATCGAGAAGGGTTCCAAGTTCGGCCGTAAGCAGCAGGAGGAGGTTTGGCAGAATGCCGAGGTTGATGCCCTCTATCGTCTGGCGAGGGCCGGGGTGCGAGTACCGGAAGCCTACGGCTGTTTTGACGGCGTGCTGATTATGGAGCTGGTGACAGACGGTGAGGGCGATGTGGCGCCGCGTCTCAATGATGTGGCTCTCACCGAAGAGCAAGCTCTGGAGGATCACGCGGTGATGATGCACTACGTGAAGTTGATGCTCTGCGCAGGCCTGGTGCACGGTGATTTGTCGGAGTTTAATGTGCTGGTCGATGAGTACGGCCCGGTGATTATTGACTTACCCCAGGCCGTTGATGCCGCCGCCAATAATAATGCCGAGGCGATGTTGGCCCGCGATGTCGACAATATCACCCAATACTACGGGCAGTACGCCTCTCAATTACTACAAACCCGCTATGCCAAAGAAATATGGGCGCTGTTTGAAGACGGCGACCTGCACCCAGAAGTGGAACTCAGTGGCGAGTTTGAGGACGATAGCGGCCTGGCTGATGTTGATGCGGTGCTACTCGAAATAAAAGAGGCTCTGGCCGAAGAAGAAAGCCGTTTGGAGCGCCTACGGGAGGCAGATGAAGCCTGAAGAGCCGTGGGGTCGACTCAGCATTACCTGGAGCTAATGCCGCTTAGTGATCGAGTTTAACCGGCTTTCTTAGAGACTTCGTTCTGCCGTGTTTGGTTTTACTGTCCATGCGCTTGCGCTGAGAGCTGCGAGAGGGTTTGGTGGGGCGCCGAGTTTTGGGTCGCTGTGCTCCGCCAGCAATAAATGCCTGTAAGCGTTCCAGCGCCGCAGTACGGTTTTTCTCCTGGGTTCTAAACTGCTGGGCTTTAATCACCAGCACACCCTCTTTATTCACGCGGCTATCACGGCTATTCAATAAGCGCTCTTTAACCTCCTCCGGTAGTGAGGAGGTTTTGATGTTAAAGCGCAGGTGCAGAGCGGAAGAGACTTTGTTGACATTTTGCCCGCCGGATCCCTGGGCGCGAATAGCAGTGAATTCCACTTCGCGTAGAGGGATGCTGAGCCGGGGTGTGATGCTTAGCATGGGGTTCGTGGCCTGCTCACCACATTAAATCGTCGGGGATTTTGTAATCCGCATAGGGATCATCCTCTTCGACTATCTCGGGGTCTTTATCAGCTTTAAAAATGATGCGTTCGGGATCGCGCTCGGCAATTCTCTCTGCGACAGGGCTGGGCACGACGATGTATTTATCGCCCAGTTTCACAATGGCAACAACGCCTCGACTCAAACGCCCAACCTGGGCGGCATCAACGAAGATACGCTTGATGTGCTTGCCATCGCTGAA
This sequence comes from Gammaproteobacteria bacterium, assembly GCA_003646355.1. Next base: position 4,793 of record QNFO01000055.1, on the reverse strand, counting down.
GTTGAATTGCTGGTCGCCCGTCTCGTCAATGGCATTCATTTCGATGAGTTGTTTTATTTGTGCCGCGAAGGCTTTGCGCTGGGCCTTTTCATTACGCTGTTGGTTGAGCAGTTTATCTTTTGCTGTTTTGTTAGCTTTGGCCTGGGCTGCGTCGAGCTTATTGTCATCGACAGCCGCTTGTTTGCTATTGCGCTGGATTTTGTCCTGCTTGCGCTTTGCCTTGATGGCCAGCTTGGCTTTCTTGCTATCGACTAAGCCAGATTTTTGCAGTTGATCGAGTAGTGAATTTGCCATGTGTGCTCAACGCGGTGATAGGAAGGGCTATTGTAATTGAGGTTGATGTCATTTTTCTATGAAACAGCGACTTCTTGCATTTCGTTGGACGGTACTTCTGGGTGCTGCCGGTCAAAATCAAGCAGAAATTATTGAGATGCCCAGTAACAAAGGGGTTGATATCGCAGCGGCTACATTCGCTGCAAGGTGCTTAGGATGTTGGCCAATTTTTGAGCCATGCTTACAGGCACCCATCAATGCATAAAATGAAAGTATAAGAGGGGCCAGAGCAACGATGCTAAGCCCTGGTAATACATCTTCAATAATCAGTGCCACAATTACCGAGTAGGCGACCAGCATAAATAAAGCATAGGCCAGACTACTTTTACGGGTGCCGTAGACGATGGGGAAGGTTCTGCGCCCCACACTATTATCGGCAGTGATATCGGGGTATTGATTTAACAGAAGAAGGTTATTGTTCAGGCAGAAGGGGATTAGTGATATTAGCCAGGGCAGGGGGGCGGGAGCGCTGCTTAGGAGTATATGGGTGCCGGCAACCATTAATACGCCAAATCCCAGGCCCGGCGCAATTAGGCATAAAAAAGGCGAGCGATTAAGCCATGGGGTATAGCTAATGATTAGCAGGATGCCTGCAATGCCTATGGGTAAGATTTGAGTGCCATATTTGTAGATGAAAAAAAGGCCAATGCCGATGGTTAATGCCAGCGCTATAAGCCCGGAGGCGAGGACTGCGCTAGCCATCGTTGGCTGTCCCGGGAGTGCGCCACTGCCGCCGCTAAAGGCTGTTTTTGTCGTTATAAAATCGAGCCCGCTTTTATAATCTGCGTATTCATTCAGGGTGTTTACGCTGATATGGGCAGATATCGCTCCGATTAATATGAGAAATACGCTTAAAGAATTGATTGGTGCCTGTGTTGAAAATGCCGTGCTAAAGCCCAAAAATACACAGACAAAACTCAAGATGAGAAAGGAGGGCCGAAATGTTTGAAGTAGAACGTTTAAGGGCATTTTGCGCTTTAAGCTATCGGCTGAGGGTGTATATTAGCGGCTTACTTTCTTCTCTGCACACTTTTTGGTGAGTAAGAAAGACCTTTTACCAATGCCTTAGAAATAAACTACACGCAAAAAATTAATAACAATTGAATGGAGAAAACCCATGATTACAGGTATGCCGCGCATTGCCATTGCCGTGCATGATTACCCCGCTGTCGTTAGCTTGTTCAGAGATAAATTCGGTATGCCCGTTATCGATTTATCGAAAAGTAGCACCTCTGAATACGGTGCTGCACTGGGCATGTGTGTGCCCGAGGGTGGCAGTAATATCGAGCTAATGTCCCCCGTCGACCCGAATACGCCGCTGAGTAAAAGCCTACAAGGTTTTCTCGATCGCCGTGGTGAAGGGCTCTTTGCCTTGATGTTAGAAGCACCCCTGCCCAATGATGAAGCGGAAGTGCTGGCACAGAGGGGTCTTAACGTTATGCCTTTAATGCCAGGTTCTTTTGGGCGAGATATTCACCCCAGCTCAACCCATGGCGTGTTGATTCGCGTTTATCCGGTGGATTCCTTTGCGACTAAATATAAGGGCCCGGTTGACGAGCGTGAAGGCCCCCGCGTGTCGGGTATTAGCCGTGTCATCATCGCCGTGGAAGATCTGGATCATGCGGTCGAGGCTTACGGCACTCAGTTTAATATGGCGATGGACGCAACCCAGTTCGATGCTGAGCGTGGTGTGCGTGCAGCGATTTGTCGCCCGGCATCGGGTGGCGTCATCGAGCTGGTGGCGGTTGACGATCCGACTCGGCCATTCGCCAATGCCATCGCCGCGTTTTTGGAAAACCGCCGAGAGGGGATGTATGCGCTGGTACTACAGACCAGTGATGTGCCGGCGACGCAGAAGATGCTGATTGAGAGAGGACTGGATGTTAACGTTTCTGCCGATTCCCCGGATATTCTCGAAGTGGATCAACAGGCGACATTCGGTGCTTTAATTCGCATTGAGGCTGGGTAGTTACTGGCCCGTTGATTTGCAGAGTTTCGTCATCTGGTAGCGCTCATACTGGTGTCATAAAAAGCGGGCTGAACTTGAGAAAGTCAGCCCGCTTTTTTTTATTTTTTGCCATTAAAGCAGCGTGTTTACACGAATAAATACCCCGCTTTTATGATTTACCGGTTAAGAATCTGGCCGGTTTTTTAATGCTGTTTATTACCTTAAATGTGGGTTTACTTGTGTGTTTTTTCATATATAGTGAATGCAGCCTGAAAATAGTACTTTTCTTGTGACTGGAATTGTGATCCTTTTTATTACTTGCACGATCGCTAGTCATCAATAAAAATTGCGTTTAACGGCTAAGGACAGCCAGACCACGGCTTTAATAAATAATTTTTACTCCTCAAGAGAGTAAAGTTTAAAAAGGTTTTACAATATGTCTAGTGCAACAGGTACGGTAAAATGGTTTAACGCTGATAAAGGTTACGGTTTTATCGAGCAAGAAAACGGCCCCGATGTTTTTGTTCATTTTCGCTCTATTGTTGGTGATGGTTTTAAATCACTCAATGAGGGTCAGCGCGTTGAGTTTGATGTAACTCAAGGTCAGAAGGGTCCACAGGCGGAGAACGTAACGCCGCTGTAGTTTTTTAGGGCTTTACCAAAGCTTCCAGCAAGAGTTCTCTTGTTGAGCGAACTATTCGGGCCAGGCTATTTCAGCTGACCCGAATTTATGCCTTCTGCGTAGAACTGTTGTTTTTAAAGTATTCCCCAAGCAGACGGTATTCACTGTCTCGGGGGCTTTTTGCGCGCCATAAAAGCCCAACCTCACGCCATACACCCCTTTCAGAAAACTCTTTTGTCGAGACGTTTTGCGTGCCCGACAATATACCCTCGTTGATCGCCATTTCAGGCAGTAGTGAAACCCCCACGCCATTGGCCACCATGGGTACGATGGTGTGCAGGCTTGTCGCCTCAAAGGCGAGTGAGAGCTGGCTACTTTGCAATTTGCAGGCTTCCAGTGCGTGGTCGCGCAGGCAATGGCCGTTTTCGAGTAGGAGAATATCCTGACCCTGAAGGTCGCGGGTTCTGAGTTGTTTGACCTTCCCAAGCGGGTGGCCAGTGGGATAGGCCAACACAAAGGGGTCATTAAACAAGTGATAGCTGGTGGTGTTGTTGACGGGATAGGGCAGGGCCAGTAGCAGTACATCCAGCTCGCCCTGCAACAGTAAGTTGGCCAGGTTTTCTGACAAATCTTCGCGGATGAGTAATTGCAGTTCGGGGAAATCCTGGTGCAGGGTAGGTAGCACCCTGGGCAAAATGAAGGGCGCTATTGTTGGGATGATGCCAATCCGCACCGGATTGCTGAGGGGCGTTTGTGCTCGGACGGCGTCCTCTTTTAAGGCCTCGATGTCGCTAAGAATATGCTGTGAACGAGCAATGATTTTTTGGCCAATGTCGGTAATTAATACCTGTTTATTACTGCGCTCTAGCAGGGCGGCACCGAGTGTCTGCTCGAGTTCATTAATACCTGCACTGAGGGTCGATTGGGTGACAAAACAGGCTTTGGCGGCTTTGCCAAAATGCAGACTTTGCGCGACGGCACAGAGGTAGCGGAGTTGTTTCAGAGTAGGTTGTGATGCCATTGATAAAACCGATTGACTGAGATCAAAAAATTCATTTTACCGATTGTAGGTCAGGCGGATATTGTGCCGCAAGTTCATTAAAGAGCTGGTATGCTGATAAAGCTACAAAAAAGCTTTATCTCTGAATAACAACTGAAAGGAGAATGTTGATGTCACTTAAAGACACTCAAACCGAACAGAATTTAAAAGACGCCTTTGCGGGTGAATCTCAGGCTAACCGTCGCTACTTATACTTCGCCGCCAAAGCGGACGTTGAAGGCTACAACGACGTAGCAATGGTATTTCGTTCTACTGCTGAAGGCGAAACTGGACATGCTCACGGCCACCTCGAGTATCTCGAAGAGACAGGTGACCCCGCAACTGGCCTGCCCATTGGCCCTACTTCAGACAATCTGAAGGCAGCCGTTGCTGGAGAGACTCACGAGTACACTGATATGTACCCCGGTATGACCAAAACTGCTCGTGAAGAAGGCTTTGATGAGATTGCCGACTGGTTTGAGACGCTGGGTAAAGCGGAGCGTAGCCACGCTAACCGTTTTCAGAAAGCGCTCGATACCCTCGACGACTAAGATCAATTTAAGGCTCGCTAGCGTCTTTACACTAGCGAGTTTTTTGCTGATCGATTACAGGGCTTTGGTGTGATACCAAGGCCCTGTCTTTTTTAGGGCACAGATTTACAGGCAGATTTAGAGCTAATGTTGTCGCGCTTTATTGTTGCGACTTTATAGAGGGGAAGAAAATGCGAGAAGGTAGTCTGGAAGCACCGACAAGACATCCACTCGACTGGCAGTCAGAGTCATTTTGGGACAAACAAGATCTCGAGACCGAGCTTGAGCGCGTCTACGATATTTGCCACGGCTGCCGTCGCT
>QNFO01000054.1 GCA_003646355.1 Gammaproteobacteria bacterium | reverse complement strand
CACAAGCATAGGTACTGGCGCGCTCGATAAAGAAGCGGGCATCGCCAATACACTCAGAGGCGATCAAAATGCGTTCGGCGTTCATGCCGTCAAGAATGCACTTAAAGCCTTTACCCTCAGCACCGAGCATATTGGCGGCAGGCACGCGCATATCGTCAAAAAACAACTCGGTAGTGGCGTGGTTGAGCATGGTTTTAATGGGGTTAATGGTCAGGCCCTTACCCAGCACTTCACGCATATCAACCAAAAATACCGACATGCCATCGGAGGGCTTCTTGCACTCATCGCGGGGCGTGGTGCGCACCAGCAGCACCATGAGATCGGAGTGCTCGGTACGGGAGATAAACACCTTCTGGCCGTTGATAACGTAGTCGTCACCATCGCGCACAGCCATGGTGCGAATGCGTGTCGTGTCGGTACCACTGGTGGGCTCGGTAACACCAAAGGCCTGTAGTCGCAGTGAACCCTCGGCAATGCCGGGCAGGTATTTCTTCTTCTGCTCTTCGGTGCCGTGGCGCAGTAACGTACCCATGGTGTACATCTGAGCGTGGCAGGCGCCACCGTTACAACCACTGCGCTGAATCTCTTCAAGAATCACACAACCCGCCTCAATGGGCAGACCGGCACCGCCATATTCTTCAGGGATCAATACCGAGAGGAAGCCCGCATCGGTCAAAGCCTGCACAAACTCGGTGGGATAGGTATCGGTATCGTCCAGGGCACGCCAGTATTCGCCGGGGAAATTGCTGCAAAGTTTGGCCACCGCTTCGCGGATTTCAGGGTAGTTCGAGTTCGTGGTGCTCATAATATGTCTTCGTCTCGTCGAAATGAAAATTTGTCAATTGGTCGATGCTTTATAAAAAGCAGCTGTGTAACCGATGTCTGCAGGAAGTTCGCAAGGGCGACGACTAAAAAACGCCACGCTAGGCGAGCTGTCAGCAGGTAGGCAATAAACGGGGAATTCTAAAGGGGTTTACCGATGAATAAACGCGCCGCCCGCCAGGTAAACAACTCTAAACGACCAGCGCTAAAGCACTGCCCTAGCCGTCAATAAAGCGGGAGGCGCTTTACTGGCTTAGAGCACATCGTTGACCCAGGCAAAATAGTAGCTCAGGCCACCTAAGATACTGACCACTGCCCACAACACCAGTAGTAACTTCCAGGGGCTGTAGGGCCTACGCTCAACCTGATGAATTGGCAGAGCCAGGTACTCGTCAACCCGCGCCTGGTCTTCGGGGGACAGCTTGTCGTTTTTATCCACAATCATTTACCTCTAAATTCGGGAGGGTGCTAAGCGCGCGTTGGCTCGACATTGAGTCAAGTTCATCTAGTCAATTTCAAGACCGACAACAAAGCGTGACTCATCCATGGCCATCAAAGAATCTGCACCGACGCTGATGGTCGCGGCCAGGGTTTGAATGCGCGGTAGTATACGGTCAAAGTAGAAGCGTGTGGTCTCTAATTTGGCGGTATAAAATTCGCTCTCATCGCCCCCCTCGGCCAGTTTTGCCTCAGCCACCTCGGCGGCACGCAACCAGAGATAGGCTAGTACCACGTAACCGGAGTACATCAAATAATCGAAGGATGCCGCACCCACCTCTTCAGGGTTCTTCAAGGCTTTCATGCCGACTTCCTGAGTCAGTGCCTGCCACTGGGCGAGAGCAGCGGTGAGTGCCGGTAGTCGCTCGGCTTTAATAGTGCTCGCGCTTTCAGCTGCACACCAGGTGCTCACCTCTTTAATAAAGCCACCGAGCAACTTGCCCTTCGAGGCCAGCACCTTGCGACCCAGCAGGTCGAGGGCCTGAATACCATTAGTACCCTCGTAGATCATCGCAATACGGGCATCGCGCATATTCTGCTCCATGCCCCACTCGCTGATATAACCGTGGCCGCCAAAAACCTGCACCCCGTGGCTAGCACATTCAAAGCCGGTCTCGGTCATAAAGCCCTTGGCGATGGGCGTTATCAGAGACAGTAGATCTTCGGCGCGCTGGCGCTCAGCCTCATCTTCGCTGAGCTTGGTGATGTCGAGGAAAGACGACAAATAGTGCGCCAACAGGCGATTGCCCTCGGTCAGCGATTTAATCGTCAACAACATACGCCGCACATCGGGGTGGACAATAATCGCATCGGCCGGGCCATCGGGGTTTTTTGGCCCACTCAACGAACGCATTTGCAGACGTTCGCGAGCGTATTTAGTCGCTCCCTGCAGGGCGATCTCACCGTGAGCAACACCCTGAATAGCCGTACCCACACGCGCGGTGTTCATAAAAGTAAACATGCAGTTGAGGCCGCGATTGAGCTCACCCAACAAAAACCCGGTGGCGCCATCAAAATTAATGACACAGGTGGCATTGGCATTGATACCCATCTTGTGCTCGATGGAGCCACAGCTGACGCCGTTTTCAGCCAGGCTGTCATCACCAGCGGGTAAACACTTCGGCACTAGAAACAGCGAGATACCCCGGGTGCCCGCAGGCGCATCGGGTAGGCGGGCAATAACGATATGGACAATATTCTCGACCATGTCGTGGTCGCCCGAGGAGATAAAAATCTTGCTGCCCGTAATGGCGTAACTGCCATCGGCATTGGCCTCAGCTTTGGTGCGCAACAAGCCGAGATCCGTTCCGCAGTGGGCCTCGGTCAAACACATGGTGCCGGTCCACTCCCCCGCCACCATCTTCGGCACATAGGCGTCAATTAAGTCTTGCGTGCCGTGGGCGAGAACTGTCGCCCGTGCACCTTTCGCGAGAAAGGGGTACATGCTCCAGGCCCAGTTGGCACTGCCAGCAAACTCATTGAGGATGCTTTCCATTGACGGCGGCAAGGCTTGCCCACCATATTGCTCAGGGCTAGTCAGCCCAGCCCAGCCACTAGCGGCATAAGCGTTATAGGCCTCTTTAAAGCCGCTCGGCGTGGTCACACCCTCCTTCGCCCAGATACAGCCCTCTGCATCACCCGACTGATTTAACGGTGCCAACTCCTCTTCGCAAAAGGTAGCCATTGCTTCGACAACAGCCTCAACTAGATCGGGAGTCGCCTCCTCACAGCCGGGCAGACTCTGCCACAGTGTGGGGTAGTCAAATACTTCATCGCGAACAAATCGAATATCACGCACTGGTGCTCTGTAATCCGTCATCTCCATCAGCCTCTATCTTGTCATTTTTGTATTGGTGCAAGTTTATGTCTCTGTGCTACCTTATGTCTATGTGCGGAGCTGTATTGCCACGCGTAAACGCAAACCCGCACCCCGGCAGGGAGCCACTAAAAATGGGCTTATTGGTCGCGCACTTTATGCACAGAGGGTCGTTACTGCTTTAGCCGTAAAACATAATAAAAGAGGGTTCCCCAAAAAATGACCCAGGATCAGGTACCGCAGCCCCCTGAAAGTGAAGATAGCACGCCAGGCCTTCACATTATTGATCAGGTCGAAGATGTTCTTTGGGCCTGCGACCTCAATTTGAAGTTCACCTATCTCAGCCCCGTGACAGAAAAAAATACCGGCTACAGTGCTGAAGAAAGAAAAAGAGCAAGTATAGAAGAGCTTCTAACATCGAGCTCTATCATCACCCTAAAAGCTATTGTTGAAAAACATGCTGCCATCATTAAAAACCCCGCAGACGGCCCTGACGCACCGGCACGCTGCGTGGTTTATATCTATCGAAAAGACGGCTCCACCTATCCCGCTGAAGCCAGTATTTCTTTTATTCGCAATAGCAACGGTGAGCTGACCGGGCTGGCGGGCTCCAACCGCAATATTACCGAACGCATTCGCGCTGAAGCCATTATTAACGCTATTCACGAGGGCTCTATTCACGCCACCGGCAGCCAATACCTCAATGATTTGGTGCGCTCTTTAAGTACCACCCTCTACCAACGCTATGTCTTTATCGCCCAAATAAATGATGGCACCTCGCAAACACTGGCATTCTGTAAAGACGGGAAAATCGCCGCTAACTTCGACTACAGTTTACTCGGCAGCCCCTGTGAAAACGTCGCTGCTGGTGAGATTTGCTACTTCCCCAAAAATGCCTCCAAGCTTTTCCCCCACGAAGTCGGCATGCAAAAAATGGGCGTCGAAAGTTACATAGGCTCACCGATCCCCGATGCCAATGGCAAGGTTCAAGGCCTACTGGTGATCATGCACGACGAGCCCATGAAGGACATCCCGCTGTTGCAACAAGTCCTCGAAGTTTGTGCCGACCGCGTCGGTGCCGAAATGAGTCGGCGCAAAATACAAGGTCTGCTCGAAGAGAGCGAGCAACGCTTTCACGCACTTTTTGAACAATCCATCGATCCCTGTTTTATTCACAACAGAGAAGGCGTCATTGTTGATACCAACCGCAGCATGGAACTCGCTTTTGGCTATTCAAAAGAAGCCTTTCGTCAACTCAACGCCACGTTATTATCTAGTGCCGATCCCGCCGTAAGAGTCTCATCACGCGCAGCATTCCAGAAAGTTCAAGCGACGGGGTTCACTCGCTATGAGACCCTCCTGCGACGTAAATCCGGTGCAACCTTTCCCGCTGAAGTGACAACGCAACTGATTAACATCGAAGGGCAGGAGCTCGCCCAATCAGTCATTCGCGACCTAACCGAACAACACCGCCTGCGTGAACGGACCAAAAGTGCACAGCAAACCCTGGCCAAGCTTTTTAGCTCTATGCACACCATGATCGCCATGCTCGACACCCAGGGCCATGTGACCTATGCCAACACCACCGCACAAACCAATCCCGATGCCTACCAGGTCAATGACTTCAACAAAAAGCTTTGGGACTTCGAGGCCTTTAGCCACGACCCCAAAGCGCAAGCCCTGATCAAAGGCATTATCGCCACCGCGCTAAAGGGTCAGCAAAGCCAGGCTGACGTACAGGTTGCCAGCCCCAAAGGCCCGGTATGGATGCAGCTGAACATTCATCCGATACGTAATGATAACGGCCAGGTCCGCCAACTGCTGCTCGAGAGTACGGATATTGATCAGCGTAAAAAAATGGCCGAACAAATCCTCGCCGAAGAAAGACGCCGTGAACTCTTTCGAGAACAGGCGCCGATGGCCGTTATCGAATGGGACACCGACACATTCCAACTGACCGAATGGAACGCCGCCGCCGAACAACTCTTTGGCTTTAATTTTGATGAAGTCAAAGGCCAGCAACCCAGCTTTCTCTCACCCAAACTGCTCGATATTGAAGTTGATGGCATTCGCCAAGCCCTGAATATGAACAAGACCAACAGTAGGGTGAGCGGCAAAAACCGCACCAAGGACGGGCGCACTATTGTTTGCGAGTGGTATAACTCCCCGATTACCGATAGCAATGGCAAGCTGATTGCCGCCATGTCCATTGTTCGCGATATTACCGCCGAGCATAGTGCTCAGCAGATGCTATTGATTCGCGATGCCGAACAGCGGGAAATCCTCGACACCATGCTTGATGCCGTCTTTACCCTGGATGAAAACGCCAATATACAAACCTTTAACAAAGCAGCAGAAAACCTGCTTGGCTACCAGGCCGACGATATTATTGGACAATCTTGCTGGATACTATTACCCGAACAACATATTGAGAAGCATCGCCATTACATGAATAAATACCTGGCAACTGGTGAGATGAAGTATATGGGTGTCAGCGCCGATATTGGCGGGCTACGCAGCGATGGTTCAGCCTTCCCGATGCGCATGGCCATTGCGCCACTCGGTGAGAAGAATGCTGACAAGCAACGTTTTATCGCCTCTATTCAAGATCTTACGCGTTTTAAACAACAGGAAGAGCAACTGCGGCGCAGTCAGAAAATGGATGCCCTGGGCAAACTTACCGGCGGCATTGCCCACGACTTCAACAACATGCTCGGCGTGATTATGGGCTATGCCGACTTACTGCAAGTCGCCATCAAAGATCAACCTAAGCTCGAAAGGTATGCGGATGAAATCTATCGCGCTGGGCAACGTGGTGCCCAGCTCACCGAAAAATTACTCGGTTTTTCCCGCCAAAAAACCGCTGTCGCAGAAGTACTTTCCATCAATACCCTGCTACAAACCCAGCAACACATGCTCGCCAAAGCGATAACGCCACGCATCACTCTGGTTTATGACTTGGGTGAAAGCCTGTGGCCGGTCTATCTAGATAGTGGCGACCTGGTTGATGCCATCCTCAATATCAGCATTAACGCCATGCACGCCATGTCCGAGGGCGGAAAGCTGTCACTAGTTACCCACAACGAACACATCAACGAGCTTGATGCCCCCCTGAAAGGCCTGCCCAAAGGTGACTACGTGCTGCTCAGCATTAGTGATACCGGCTGCGGCATGGACAAACACACCCAGGAAAAAATATTTGACCCCTTCTTTTCGACCAAAGGAGAACTTGGCACCGGCCTGGGTCTAAGCCAGGTTTATGGCTTTGTCGAGCGCAGTAAAGGGCTGATTAAAATCTACTCTGAGCTCGGCCATGGCACGCGCCTAACACTGTATTTCCCTCGCCACCGCGAGACCAGTGGCACGACCGATAGCAACGATAGCGCATCTGCCAAGCACAGCCTGAATGGTACAGAAACCATTTTAGTGGTCGACGACGAAGAAGCCCTGCTCAACTTAAGTACCGAAATACTGCATCAACACGGCTATCAGGTCATCCCCGTTGGCAGTGGCAAACAGGCCCTGGACGTCCTTAAAAGCACCCCGGTCCAGCTCTTGCTCAGCGATGTCATCATGCCCGAAATGGATGGCTATCAACTCGCCGCCACGGTGCAGGCCCAATACCCAGAGGTAAAAATTCAGCTTGCCAGTGGCTTTACCGACGACCGCCATTCGACCAAGCTAAACCCGACCCTGCTCGACAATATAATTAAAAAACCTTTTAAAATAAAAGACTTGCTTTCAAATATACGTGAACTGCTTGACAGTTAATGAAGAGCACGCAGCAAGCCCCAACGGGGCCAAGTCACCACTAATAATAAATTGTGAGCCCTGCTATGGACTTTGACCTCAGCGAAGAACAGAACATATTACGCGACAACCTACGGCGCATGATGGATGAGGTAGCGACCTCCGACTATTTACGTGAACACGATGAAAAGGGCCTCTACCCCTACGCAGTCTATGACAAATGGGTGGAAATGGGCCTGCTCGGTCTGCCCTTTCCCGAAGAGTACGGTGGCTATGGCGGCGATGTTATCGACATGGCCCTTGTCAGTGAAGAGCTGGGCCGCAAAGCCTATCCCTTT
>QNFO01000053.1 GCA_003646355.1 Gammaproteobacteria bacterium | reverse complement strand
CCGGCAATTGGAATATCGTAAGCCGCTAACAATCGCATAATGCCCTGGGGGGTGGCGGAACCGAAGGCGGGCTCTGACATGGCCATGCGCCCGAAGCCCTGGCAGGTGACGCCATCAACATCTTTATTTAGGGCAATATGGTCGAAGCACAGGCGCTCATCAATTTGGGGCGGCACCGGGTGCTGCAGTAAAATGCCGTGGCAGTTGGGGTTGTCGTTGAGCTCGGTGATTTTCGCCAGCAGCTTTTCGGTGGTGGTGTCTTCGCCCAGCTCGATGGCCATCGACTCCATACCCACACGCTTGCAGGCATTTTGCTTCATGCGCACATAAGTTGCGGAAGCGGGATCACCGCCGACCAGAATGGTTGCCAGAATCGGTGCCTGCCCCTTGTTGCGGGCTTTGAGCGCGTCGACGCGTTGGCTAATTTCCGCTTCGCTTTGCTGGGCGAGTGATTTACCGTCGAGAAGGATGCTAGACATGGGGCTCCGGTATTGCTGTGAGTGCGACTCAAAAACGAGGGGATGAAAGCAAGGACGCTATTTTGTCATGCCCGGCAGGCAATGAGAAGAATAGAGAGTACTGCGGTCAATAGTTTTTTATATGCTTTTACGACGATAAAGTGTGTCGATTGATTGACCGGATGAAGGCTGGCGGGTATTATGCGCGCCTTCTGAGGAAGCCAGTTAATCGGGGAATAGCGCAGTTTGGTAGCGCGCCTGCTTTGGGAGCAGGATGTCGGGGGTTCGAATCCCTCTTCCCCGACCAATTTTTATTGGTTGGCAGCTCAGGGGCTTTGAATCCAGGGCCTGGCGGTAATTTTGCCATGTTATGGTGGTGTTATGCGCCCGTAGCTCAGCTGGATAGAGCAACGGCCTTCTAAGCCGTGGGTCGCAGGTTCGAATCCTGCCGGGCGCACCAACTAACCGGTGCTTAGCCGGTGGTGATATTTAATTCGAACACTTTTTTATAGGTATTGATCGAGTGCTGATTTACCTCATGTAGATTAAGCCTCAAAAAATACCGCAAGTCGGGATTGTCTTGTTATTGATTCCGGCGTACCAGTCGATGGTGGCTGTAGCTCAGTTGGTAGAGCCCAGGATTGTGATTCCTGTGGTCGCGGGTTCAATCCCCGTCAGCCACCCCATCTTTTTTAAGACCTTAATTTTAAACTGTAAAACCTTACCTTTGGATTCTCGCGTTTGGCCTGAATTCGTATTTTATATTGCCCGCATTTTACCGGGGCCGTGTAAGTGGCCTGATTGGTGGTAGACTTAGCGCCGCTTTTTACTAAGATCAACTGAAGAGGAATGACATGAAAACAATGAAGGCCGTTGTGGCTCACGAACTCAACAAATACGCTGTTGAAGAAGTAACGATTGATGCCCCCAAAGCTGGCGAAGTGCTGGTTAAAATTAAGGCGACGGGCATTTGCCACTCTGACTTGTCAGTGATTAACGGCACCATTCCCGTGCCTTTCCCTATGGTACTGGGCCACGAAGGCGCCGGTATTGTTGAAGAACTGGGCGAAGGCGTTACCAATGTTGAAGTTGGCGACCACGTTACTTTGTCTTTCGTGCCTAACTGTGGCGAGTGCTACCACTGCCTGCGCAGCGAGCCTTACCTGTGCATGAAGAGCACGCCCGACGGCAAAATGATGGACGGCACTGCGCGCGTTAAGCTCGACGGTAAAGACCTCAATGTTATGCAATTCCTCGGCAACATGGCTGAGTACTCGGTTGTACCTTCAATGTGTCTGGTTAAAATTGACAAAGACATCGACATGAAAGCTGCCGCTCTGGTCGGTTGTGGTGTCACCACCGGTGTTGGTGCTGCGCTGAAAACGGCTGAAGTGAAGCCTGGTAGCACAGTTGCCGTCTTTGGCGCTGGCGGTGTTGGCCTGTCGATTATTCAGGGCGCACGTATTGCCGGTGCGGTAAAAATTATCGCCGTTGATTTGTCCGACGAGAAACTGGCGACTGCCAAAAAACTCGGTGCAACGGATACCGTTAATGCTAGCGGCGACGTGATGAAAGAAATCATGGGAATGACCGACGGTATCGGTGTTGACTATGGTTTTGAAGCCATTGGTATTCCCGCTGTTGTCGATCAGGCGCAGAAGGTTACGCGTCGCGGTGGCACGATGACTGTTGTTGGCGTGGGCAAACTGAGCGAGAAGTTGGAACTCAATGCATTGATGTTCCCAATGACGGCGAAAACGATCAAAGGCTCTATGTACGGTAGTGCTGAATTCAAGGTTGATTTCCCCAAGTATCTCGAACTCTACAAGCAGGGCAAGCTGGATCTCGACAGCATGGTTACTCAGACTTACTCCATTGATGAAGTCGCTCAGGCTTTTGAAGATATGGAAGCGGGTAAAAATGCACGTGGCGTTATCGTTTACGATTAATTGTCACAACGGCGCCGACTCTAACAATGGCGTCTGAAAAACATGCATTTGCCGAGGGGGCAGGTTCACGGTTAATAACCGAGGCTTGCCCCCTTTGTTTTTCTGTAGAAAGCGTTTTTTTTCACCGGGATAAACAGCGTGACTATTTACGCTGCAGCCAATGTGCACTGGTCTTCGTGCCGCCCACAAGCTATTTGAGCAAGGCCGATGAAAAGTCGTATTATGACCTGCATCAAAACTCTCCTCTCGACACGGGCTATCGCACTTTTTTAGAGCGGCTCTCTAAACCACTACTCCAGCAGCTTAAACCGGCCAGTCAGGGCCTGGATTTTGGCAGCGGCCCCGGGCCAACACTGTCTTTAATGTTGGCAGAAGCGGGTCACCGTGTTGAACTTTACGATCCTTTTTATGCGCCAGATGAAGGCGTATTCACGCGTCAATATGAATTTATTACCAGTAGCGAAGTTGTTGAACACTTGCAGGCACCAGGGCGCGAACTGACGCGTTTATGGGCGCTAATCAAGCCGGGCGGTGTCCTGGCCATTATGACCAAGCGGGTGATTGATCAAGCTGCGTTTGCTCGTTGGCACTATAAAAATGATCCAACGCACATCGTTTTTTTCAGTGAGGAAACGTTTAATTGGCTGGGTAAGTTATGGCAGGTTGAGCCGGTGTATTGCGGTGCAGATGTGGTCTTTTTCAAAAAGACAGCTAGCTAAGTGAGTTGGTTTTTAATGTTTAATCACTATGAATATTTTCACTGTTCGGGTCATTGTTCGGCTATGATCAGTGGCCGATTAAAATAAAAACAACTCTAGCAAGGAGGCAGTACATGCCCTGCAGTGCCATGTCTATTCGTCGTTGTTGCCAAACAGTATTCAGCCCTAATCACTTCCCCCGTTCATTTCTGTGCATTCTAGTTGCGACACTATTCCTGTCCGCTTGTGACAAGCCCCCGGGGCCAGCAGCGGCAAGAGGGCCGGTTGAAGTCGCAGTGGTAGAAATCAAGGCGGCCGATGTACTGCTGAGCACCGAACTACCGGGCCGTACCTCCGCCTATCGCATCGCAGAAGTGCGACCACAGGTTGGCGGTATTATCGCCGAGCGTCTTTTTGTTGAAGGCAGCGAAGTCAATGCGGGTGACCCCCTCTATCAAATAGCGTCTGAGTTGTTCCTTGCCGAGGTGAATCGAGCGGCGGCAGCGCAATTGCGTGCAGAAGCCAGTCTGTCGGCAGCGGTATTAAAAACCAATCGTTACGAAGATTTGATTGGCAAGAAAACCATTAGCCAGGAAAACTACGACGATGCACAGGCCGCCTTGCGTGAAGCGCGGGCCAATGTTGCCGTGGCGAAAGCGGAGCGGGAAATTTCTGCTATCAACTTACAATACTCGCTGATTAAGGCGCCGATTTCCGGTCGCATTGGCAGTTCATTCGTCACCGATGGCGCTTTGGTCGAAGCCGAGCAAGAGGAGGTGTTAGCGGTCATTCGCCAGCTCGATCCCCTCTATGTCGATATTACGCAGTCGAGTAAAGAGCTGTTAGCCATGAAGCGGCAGATGGCCTCGGGACAGCTCGTACAGTCTGCAATTGGCGGCACTGTTATCAGGCTGGTGCTTGAAGACGGCAGTGAATATGCCCACCCAGGTAGCCTGCAGTTTTCCGAAGTCAGTGTTGATCAAAGCACTGGGGCTGTGACCCTGCGAGCGACAGTACCAAACCCCGATACCTTGTTATTACCCGGCATGTTTGTTCGCGCTCGGCTTGAACAGGGTATTAAAAAGTCGGCAATTTTGGCACCGCAACAAGCGATTACCTTTGAATATTCAGGCAGTGCCGTGGCCATGGTGGTGGGTGCCGACAATAAAGTTGAACGACGACTGGTTAAAACCGGTCGCGCCATTGGCGATCAATGGCTGGTACTCGACGGCCTGCAAGCGGGGGAGAAAATTATTATCGGTGGTCTGCAAAAAGTGCGGCACGGGGCAGAGGTAACAACGGTCGCCTATAAAGCTGACGCTAATAAGGGTGCGCATTAAATGCCAAATTTCTTTATTGACCGCCCCATTTTTGCCTGGGTGCTTGCCATTATCGTGATGTTAGCTGGCGTTCTGTCCATTACCCAGTTGCCGATTGAGCAGTATCCCGAAGTTGCGCCGCCAGCGGTGTCGATCAAAGCGATCAATCCGGGTGCTTCAGCAGAAACCGTGCAAGACACAGTGGTGCAGATCATCGAGCAAAATATGGTCGGTATCGACAACATACTTTATATGTCATCGAAGAGTGATTCGGCGGGTGTCGGCGAAATCAAACTGACATTTTTACCGGGTACAGATCCCGATATTGCCCAGGTACAGGTGCAGAATAAACTTCAGGTTGCCATGCCGCTGCTGCCCCAGGCTGTGATTGAGCAGGGTGTCAAAGTGACGAAATCAGCGACCGGCGTGATGATGGTTATTGCCTTCTATTCCCCCGATGGTCGTTATGACCGCTATGACATTGCTGATTATGTCGCCGCTAATATTCTTGAGCCCATTGGTCGTATCAATGGTGTGGGTGAAGCGACTCTTTTTGGTTCGCAATACGCCATGCGCATCTGGCCCGATGCCGACAAGCTCAATAGCTTTAGCCTGACGACACAGGATGTAGTGGAGGCGATTCGCGCTGAAAATGTTCAGGTGCGTGCCGGTGAGCTCGGTGCAGGTCCGGCTCTGCCCGGTCAGCAGTTAAACGCTACTATTGTTGCGCAAACCTTGTTGAAAAATGCCGACGAGTTTGGCGACATACTGCTGCGAGTGATTCGTGACGGCTCCAGTATTTATTTGCGCGATGTGGCGCGTATTGAGCTGGGCGGTGAGAACTATCAATTCTTAAATCATTTTAAAGGTGTGCCTGCCAGTGGCATTGTGGTGCGTCAGGCATCAGGTGCTAACGCCCTGGAAACGGCGCGCGATGTAAAAGCGAAGCTGGCTGAACTCGCCGTTTTTATGCCCGAAGGCATGGAGCTGGACCTCGGTTATGACACGACACCTTTTGTTGAAGTGTCGATTATGGAAGTGGTGAAAACACTGTTTGAAGCTATTATTCTCGTGTTTTTTGTCATGTATCTGTTCTTGCAGAATTTTCGCGCCACGCTTATCCCGACTATTGCCGTCCCCGTTGTGCTGCTCGGCACCTTCGGTATTTTGCACGCTTTTGGTTTTTCCATTAACACACTCACTATGTTTGGCATGGTGTTGGCCATCGGCCTGTTGGTTGACGATGCCATTGTGGTGGTCGAAAACGTCGAGCGCTTAATGGTTGAAGAGAACTTATCGCCGCGCGATGCCACACGTAAATCTATGTCGCAAATTACCGGTGCGCTAGTGGGTATTGGCCTGGTACTGTCGGCCGTATTTGTACCCATGGCATTCTTCCCCGGCACTACAGGGGCGATCTATCGGCAATTTTCTATCACCATTGCCTCGGCGATGGTGCTCTCCGTATTGGTGGCTTTAATTCTTACCCCGGCTCTGTGTGCCACTTTATTGAAGCCCGCCGTTGAAGGTCACCACTTAAGCAAGACGGGATTTTTTGGCTGGTTTAATCGGGGCTTTGATCGGGCCTCTCGCTGGTATCAAAATGTGGTCGCCAGCATTATTCGCAAAACCCTGCGCTATTTTCTGATTTACGCAGTGATTGTCGTTGCCGTTGGTGTTTTATTTGCGCGTATGCCAACGTCTTTTTTACCTTCTGACGATCCCGGTTTGATGTTCACCCTGGTGCAATTGCCGGTGGGCGCAACGATGGAACGCACGCGCGGCGTGATGGAGCAAATTGAGCACTATTATGCGGAGGAAGAGGCCGACACCATATCGACGGTCTATTGTGTGGTGGGCTTTAACTTTAGTGGCCGGGGGCAAAATAACGGCCAGTGCTACATCAGAATGCACGATTGGGCTGAACGGCGTCTCGATTCGCAGAGCGTGCAGGCGGTGTCTCGGCGGGCGATGGCTGGCTTATCGCAGATTAAAGATGCCCGCATTTTTGCATTTTATCCACCACCGATACGCGCACTGGGTAATTCAGCGGGCTTTGATTTTCAGCTTAAAGATATTGCCGGTAAGGGCCACGATGCGCTGATGGCAGCGCGTAACCAAATCCTCGGTGGCGCTGCACAAGACCCTCGCCTGACAAAAGTGCGGCCCAATGGCCAGAATGACAGCCCTCAGTTTAAGCTCAGTATCGACCGACAAAAAGCCCGAGCACTGGGCGTATCCATGACTGAAATTAATAACACGCTATCGACCGCCTGGGCTTCGACTTACGTCAATGACTTTATTGATAAAGGCCGGGTAAAAAAGGTCTATGTACAGGGTGAGGCTAAATATCGCATGTCACCAGAGCACTTAAAGGACTGGTATGTGCGTAACGCCGAGGGCGACATGGTGTCCTTCGCGGCATTTTCTTCGGGGCAATGGACCCAGGGTTCACCCCGCCTAGAGCGCTACAACGGGGTTGCCTCAATGGAAATTCTGGGTGAGGCCGCACCGGGCTACAGCTCGGGTGATGCCATCGCTGCGATGGAAGAGCTGGCCAGCAAGCTACCACCGGGCTTTGGCTTTGAATGGACGGGGGGCTCTTTGCAAGAAACCCAGTCCGGTGCTCAGGCGCCGCTGTTGTACGCACTGTCCTTGGCCGTGGTCTTCCTATGCCTAGCAGCACTTTATGAGAGCTGGGCCATCCCCTTTGCGGTGATGCTTGTCGTGCCCCTCGGTGTGATTGGTGCCTTGCTAGCGAGCTATTCACGGGGCTTGCCGAACGACATTTTCTTTCAGGTGGGGGTGTTGACCACGATTGGCCTGTCGGCTAAAAACGCGATTCTCATCGTTGAGTTT
>QNFO01000052.1 GCA_003646355.1 Gammaproteobacteria bacterium | reverse complement strand
TAGCAGCGGGAGCGCGCGCCATCTCGGTGGCCAGCTTCTCCACTTCCTCTTCCTCAAAATAATGGCTGCGGTAATTTCAACACCGTTGCCGAGCTTTTTGTTGGAGAGAATAACAGCGTCCGGGCCCCAGGTTTCTCTCACGTTGCGAATCGCTTCGCGCATGGTTTCAGCTGTGAATCGCTTGATTTTCATGTTTGCCACCTTCTTCGAGTTGACCAGCCTTCCTTGCTTGTCACTGGTCTCAGAGCCCTATGCCCTGCGTGATTAATTAACTATCTACCGACGGAATGTATAACCTTGAGCTGTTTGCTCGGCGGTACTTCCTCATAGGACAGTACGTGCAAGCCCGGGTTTGCTGCTCTCACCAAATTAGATAGCCAGGTGCGCAGCGCCGAGGCCACCAGTAGTACGGGCGTTTGCCCCTGGGTCGCCTGTGTCTGTGCTGAGTTACTAATTTGTTGAAGCATATTGTCTGCTAATCCGGGTTCCAGTCCGCCGCTTGTCGCCGAGCCTTGTAATACGTTTAGCAATATCTGTTCCAACTCTGGGTCGAGGGTCATTACTTGCAGTTCAGGCGCCATTCCATTGATCTGCTGGTAGATAGTACGGCTCAGGGCAACCCGGGCCTGTGCCGTCAAAACGTCGGCTTCTTGACTCTTTACCGCGTTTTCCGCCAAGGACTCGGCGATGGTGCGTACATCTTTAATGGGTATGTTTTCCTCCAGCAGGTTTTGCATGACTTTGAGTACAACACTCAGGGAGAGGGTGCCGGGCACCAGGTTCTCCACCAGTTTCGGTGAGGATTTCGCTAGCATCTCGAGCAGCTGCTGCACCTCGTCGTGACCGAGGAGTTCGTGGGCATGTTGTTTCAGTAACTCGCTGAGATGGGTGGCGATCACTGTGGAGCAGTCGACCACGGTGTAGCCCATGGCCTGAGCTTCATCGCGCAGGCTGGGCTCTATCCACAGTGCCTCCAGACCAAACGCGGGGTCTTTGGTGGTAACACCGTTCAAGGTGCCAAACACTTGGCCGGGGTTGATGGCCATCTCTTTACCGGGGTGAATCTCTGACTCGCCCAGGGGCACGCCGTGCAGAGTAATGCGATAGGCGTTGGGCGACAGGTCGAGGTTGTCGCGAATATGTACCGGTTGCACGAGAAAGCCCAGGTCTTGAGAGAGCTTCTTGCGTACGCCTTTGACGCGTGTCAGCAGCTCGCCATCCTGATTCTTATCGACCAATGGAATCAGCCGATAACCGACTTCAAGCCCGATGGGGTCGACAGTGGTGACGTCATCCCAGCTTAGCTCTTTGACCTCAGCGGGCGGGGCGATGGGCTCGGCAACAGGCTCGGCCTGCTCTGCCACTTTATCTTTCTGAATAAGCAGGAAGGCGCCGCCACCGAGCACGGATGCAAGGAAGAGAAAAACCATATTGGGCATGCCGGGAATGATGCCCATGGCGGCCATTATGCCGGCGGTAATAATCAGGGCTTTGGGCGATTGAAACAGCTGGGAGCCCATCTGCTGGCCCATATCCTGAGAATCGGAAGCGCGGGTGACGATAATTGCCGCCGCTGTCGACAGTAACAGTGAGGGTATTTGTGCAACCAGGCCATCACCGATGGTGAGCAGCACATAGTTGTGGGCCGACTGCGAGGCGCTCAGGTCGTGTTGAAACATGCCGACCGCCATGCCTCCGACAATGTTAATGACCAGAATCAGGATGCCCGCAACGGCATCACCGCGAACGAACTTGCTGGCACCGTCCATTGAACCGTAGAAGTCGGCCTCGCGGGCGATGTCTTCCCGGCGTATGCGGGCCTGCTCCTGGGTCAGTGCACCGGCGTATAAGTCAGCATCAATGGCCATCTGTTTGCCGGGCATGGCATCGAGGGTAAAGCGGGCCGAGACTTCTGAAATACGCCCGCCACCCTTGGTGACTACCACGAAATTGATAATCACGAGGATGGCGAATACCACCAGGCCGACGGTGTAGTTGCCGCCCACCACAAAGTCGCCAAAAGCTTGAATGACCTTGCCTGCTGCGTCGGTGCCGGTGTGGCCCTCGAGGAGTACCACCCGTGTCGAGGCAATATTCAGCGCCAGTCGCAATAGTGTGGCAATCAGTAATACGGTGGGGAAAGCTGTGAATTCGAGCGGCCGTTCGGCGTAAATAACCGCCAATAGGACGATCAGCGAGAAAGAAATATTAAAGGTAAAGAAGACATCCAGCATTACCGGTGGCAAGGGCAGGATAATCATCGCCAGCATCATCACCACAATGAGCGGCGTGCCGAGACCGGCAATGATCTTTAGCACGGGATTGACGGGCGGGGCGCCGGCATTGGTGGTTGCGGTATTCATGGGTTGTCTCCGCTGGTGCTTTCGCTACTATCTGCGCTGCTATCTTCGGGCACCGATAATTCGTCGGGAATAGTGATGTCGGTCGGCGCCTGGGGTACAGGCTGGCCCGGCACGACCGGTAATTTGAGTTGGTAGACATAGGCCAGTACTTGAGCCACCGCGAGGTAAAGCTGGGCGGGGATCTCGCGATCAATCTCGGTACTGGCATAAATGGCGCGTGCCAGGGGTGGCGCAGAAAAAGTCAGTACATCGTGCTCTGCGGCCAGTTTGCGGATGCGCAGGGCAATTTCGCCCTTACCCTTGGCGACGACAACCGGTGCCCGTGGGCCGAGATCGTCGTACTTCAGGGCGATGGCATAGTGGGTCGGGTTGGTGATCACCACGTTGGCGGTGGGCACGTTGTCCATCATGCGCCGCTGTGACATTTCTCGCTGCAGCATGCGGATCTGGCTTTTCACCTCGGGCCGACCCTCGCTCTCTTTACTCTCGTCCTTGATTTCCTGTTTGGTCATTTTCAACTGGCGTTTGTGCTCCCAGAGTTGAAAGGGCACGTCGATGGCGGCGATTAAAATCAGCGCTGTGCAGAAGCTGAGAAAGGAGAGTCCGGCGATATTGGCAAAGTGGTTGAGGGCAGTTTCAATATCTTTGCTGGCCAGTAGTAGCAGTTGGTCGAAAGTTTGCCAGATGACTGCGGTCGCCATAGAGCCGACAAGGAAAAATTTGCCGAGGGCTTTGACCAGCTCCATCAACGATTTGGCCGACACCATTTTGGCGATGCCTTTCAGCGGATTGAGCTTGCTGACCTTGAAAGCCATCGCCGAGGGGCTGAAAGCCCAGCCACCCATGGCGAGAGGGCCGACAAAAACAGAGACTAGCAAGAGGATAAAAAAGGGCACGCAAATCAAAATGCCGTTGCCGAGGGCTTTGCCAACGGTGGCAGTGAAGACCTCGGGGTTGTCCATGCCGACGTGGCTCATGCTCAGGTAATCCCCCATCTGCGCCGAGAGATCGCCGATCATGGTGCCGCCAAAGGCGATCAGGCCGCCGGCGCCGACGAGCAGAGAGATCATCGTATTGAGCTCGCGTGAGCGTGCCAGCTGCCCCTTCTTTTTTGCGTCTTGTTGGCGTTTCGGGGTCGGTTCTTCGGTGCGTTCCTGCCCGCTCTCATGTTCAGCCATCTAGGGCACCAGGAGGGTCGGAACGAGTTTGAAGACGTTTTCGAAAGCGTCGGAAACGAGGGGTAAAAATGATGGCAGGCTGAGTAATATCAGCGCAAAGCCAGCGAGCAAGGTAATGGGAAAGCCCACGGCAAAAATATTGAGCTGGGGTGCCGAGCGGGTGATAACGCCAAAGGCGAGATTGACCAGTAATAATGATGCCAGCGCTGGCAGGGCGATTAACAGGCCGCTGATAAACATCTGGCTGCCCCACAGAACGATTTTCCAGGGTAGTTCGCGGGGCCATTGGGCGCCAACGGGAAGCAGTTCAAAACTGTGGTGAATGGTCTGAATAAGTAATAGGTGGCCATCGAGGGCGAGAAAGACCAGGGTGGCGAGAATCATATAAAACTGACTCACCACTGGCACCTGCACACCATTTTGGGGGTCGACGGCGGAGGCAAAACCCAGACCCATGGCCATGGCAATACTCTGCCCGGCAATCACTACGGTGGAGAAAGCCATATGGAAAATAAAGCCCATGCCCAGGCCCAGTGCGATTTGCTGCAGGCTGATTAACAGGCCGGCAGCGCTGACTGGATTGACCTCTGGGGCATGAACGATGGGCGCCAGTATCCATGCGATGGCCAGGGCGAGGATGATGCGGCTGCGCACGGGGATCGACTTGGCACCGAGCACGGGTGCGGCGAGTACAAAACTGCCGACGCGCAGCAGTGGCCACATCAGGCTGGTAACCAGGCGCATCACATCGTTGATTGAAAATTCCACGTTAGCTGCCTTGGCCCTAACCGGTTATTTCCGGAATGCTGGCGTAGAGATTCAAGGTAAAAGTGAGCAGAACATTAAGCATCCACGGCCCGGCAATCATGCCCGCCACGGCCATGGCGATAAGTTTGGGAATAAAGCTCAGGGTCATTTCCTGAATTTGTGTGGCCGCCTGAAAGACGCCGATGGAGAGGCCGATGGCGAGGGCGGAAAGTAGCAGTGGGGCAGCCAGCAACATGGTGACGTGGATGGCGTCGTAGCCTACGTCCATAACCGATTCAGGTGTCATGCCGTTCTCCTCTTCATTTAGATGTGCTCTTGTTACACATAAAAGCCAGCCGCCAGCGTGCTGACAATCAGCGCCCAGCCGTCAATCAACACAAACAACATGATTTTGAAGGGCAGGGAGATGAGGACGGGCGAGAGCATCATCATGCCCATCGACATCAATACACTGGCGACCACGAGGTCGATAATCAAAAAGGGGATGAAGATCAAAAATCCGATCTGAAAGGCGGTTTTTAATTCGCTGACGACAAAGGCGGGTAGCAAGACTTTCAGAGGTACATCTCTTATGTCGTCGACTTCTACGTCACCGGCCATATCGACAAACAGGGCGACATCGCTCTCTCTCACCTGATTGAGCATAAATTCGCGGAAGGGGCCAATGGCTTTGGTGGCGGCTTCGTTAAAACCCAGCTCTTCTTCCATGTAGGGCACAACGCCTTCGTTATAGGATTTCTCCAGTACTGGAGTCATGATAAATAAAGTGGTGAACAGCGTCAGGCCGAGGAGGATTTGGTTGGAGGGTGTCTGTGCGGTACCCAGCGCCTGGCGAAGAATAGCGAAGACCACCAGAATGCGGGTGAACGAGGTCATCGCAATCAAGGCTGCCGGTAGCAGGCTCAGCGCTGTCATCAACAGTAAAATCTGAATATTCAGACTGTAGGACTGCTGCCCCTCTACCCCGGAGGTTACGGTCAGCAGGGGGATACCCTGTTCGGCAAAGGCCGAGCTGGATGCGAGTAGCGCCACGCCTAGAAGGAATAGGGTAGTGAGTGTTTTCATGGCGCTGTGTCCTTGCGTACTTTGGCGATCAGTGTCGAAAAAGCAGATTTTTGCGCGTTTGCTGTACCCTCTGTTCCTGTCGCTTCCGTGAAGGCTGCGAGTGAATTCTGTTCCTTCGCAGGTGTGTCTGTTATTTCGCCCAGTTTGGAAATACTGCCGGGTGCCACACCGAGTACCAGGTTGGTGGTGCCGGCCCGCACGATAACCACGCGCTCACGCTGGCCAACGGATAGCGAGGCGATAAGCTCCAGATCTTTGAGGTCGCGATTGGGCAGACGATTAATGCGTTTTAGCAGCCAGGCCAGGGCGGCAATACTTAACAGCACAACCCCGAGGCCGCTGACGAGCTGTAAGAAATAACCAGAAGTATCCGCCAGAGGCACCTTGGCGACACTGGGCTCCGCTGCCTGAGCGATAACCGCAAAAGGCAGTGCGAAAAGTACGGATAGTGGCAGAAGTGTTTTCATTTGAGTTTTTTAACGCGCTCACTGGGACTGATGACATCGGTAAGGCGAATGCCGAACTGCTCGTCAACAACCACTACCTCGCCGTGGGCAATAAGGGTGTTGTTGACCAGTACGTCGAGGGGCTCGCTAACCAGCCTGTCCAACTCAATGACTGAACCCTGGGAATAGCGCAGCAAATCCCGAATCGGTACCTGAGTGCGACCTATCTCCACCGAAATAGTAATGGGCACATCGAGGATGACATCGAGATTGATATCCTGGTCGTCCATGTTTGGTGCAGTGTTATTGCTGGCCATTGGGCTGCTCTGGCTGAGATCTTTTAGGGGTGCGGCGGCATAGTCTTCAGTTTCACTGGCTTCGCTGTCCGCATCGAGGGGGATCTCGGTGTTGTCTGTTTCGTTGTTCTCGTCGTCACTCATGGTGAGTCTCCACTACTTTGCTTTGTTTATTTGTGGCTGCAGTCCGCTAAGGGCGATGCTTCTTGTTGCGTATTTTGATGGCATTTTTGTCGTTGAAGGCGCCGTATTCACCATCGAAAACGGGCACGCCCCCGGCGTAGAGGGTGACTGTGTCGCTCACTTCCATGGGAATAATGTCTCCCTTTTCGAGTTTGAGTACCTCGCCAAGCGATAACTGGGCGGTGCCAAGGGTGCTGCTCAGCTCAATGCTGGTCGATTTCAGCTCATCGATAATGACCGGGGCCCAGGTGCCCTGATCTTCGCGCTTCTCTGATTGGTAAGTCACCGAGAACTGGTCTCGGTAGGGTTCAATCATTGCCATGGGCATGGCGAGTTCGAAGATGCCCTGGGTACCTTCGAACACGATGTCAAAACGATTGACCAGCAGTTGCTCTGCCGGGTTCATTAGCTGTGCAAAGTCAGGATTGGTTTCGGTTTGTTTTGCTTTGGGGTGAATTTCAATATCGGCTTTCCAGCTGAGCTGCAAGTCATCCATCACTCTCTGCAGGAGCATGTTGCCGATGCGCATTTCAGACGGTGTGAAGTCAGGCTTATCTGCGGCCAACTCTTTTTTCATCGAACCACCGAAAAAGCTACTCGTCGCATTCGTGATCAAATTGTTGTCAAACACCGCAAGAGCGATACCCTTCATGGGTGATAGATTGATGAAGTTAATGTGGGTAGGCAGCTCAAGGGTGTGCAGGTAGTCAATAAATGATGTTCCTCGTGCGCCAACGAACTTGACGTTATTGGAGCAGCGCAAGGTGTTGAAGATGCTTTCACAAAACTGCAGGGCAAAGCGCTCATGAATAACGTTGAGCAGGGGCAGGCCGGCACTGAGTGACTGGCCCTGACGAGAGAAATCAAAGGAGCGCACATGGCCAATGCCGGGGACGATAGTGCCGCTGTCAGCGCCGGGCTCACCGCTGCCATCATCGTCTTCCACGCTGGTTAGTAGCGCGTCGATCTCTTCCTGGGTGAGTACCTCTTCGGTA
>QNFO01000051.1 GCA_003646355.1 Gammaproteobacteria bacterium | reverse complement strand
CTGATGTTAGAGTCGATGCGTGGCAATAATATGCGGCTTAAAAACAATATTGATGCTAGTAGAAATTCAATTGAAGATATATTGAGTAATATTTTATTGATCAATAGATATAAAAATAAATTTGACTATATTTCAGCATCTGGTTTTATTTCCAGTGAAAACCGTTTAGCCTGGATTGAACAGATCGAACGTACAGCAAACAGGCTACAACTCTCAAATTTACAGTATCAAATTGATCCTCAGATAGAGCTTGTTAAAGGTCGCTATGAGATACCTTCCAATGTTGCTTTATTTCAATCTACACTCGGTTTTGAAACAAGCCTTCTACATGAAGGTGACTTGGTCGATGTAGTGCAGGATCTCGCTGAACTGTCGTCAGGTCTCCTTGTTGTGGATAGCTGCACCATTACCCGTACAAGTGATGATGTAGGGGCTTTTAATTTTAATGCCATCTGTGATATGTCCTGGTATACAGCAAGCTATCAAGATAAACCGGTGTTACAAATGGGTGATGAGATATGAACCCTTACTTTACATCTACTTATGCACTTTTTCTTGTTACAACTACCCTGTTGCTTTCATCGCCCTATAGTTTTTCTTTTGGTACTTTAATGACCTCACCCGAGGAGCGAGTTGAGCTTGATAAAATTCGCAATGGTTTAATCAGCCCATCAGTCCGGCATGTTGAGCATTCCAGTGTTCGAGCAACAAAAGTGCTCGAACTTAATGGCCTTGTTAAGCGACGTAGTGGCCCAAATACTATTTGGGTTAATGGCGCTGTCCTTCAAAAACCTGCTATAGCTGGAGTATCTATAGATGCGGATAAAGTAGTAGATAGTGCTGTTGTATTTAAGTTATCCCCTGTGACTAAACCACTTTTGCTTAAGCCAGGGCAGCGCCTTGGTATTGAAGAAGGTAATGTTGCTGAAAGTTATAATAGTAATACGCTGATTAATTTGGATAGAAACAGTCAGTCTTCTGAAGAAAGTGGCTACATATCTTTACCCGTATCTAACATGGAATAACATCAATAATGTTTCGTCCAGCTTTAGTAACTACCTCCGCACCTCCTGTTATGCAGCGCGGAGCAGCATTGTTGATAATGTTGGCAATACTAACACTTTCTATATCTGCCTTTTTGCTTTCTGGTACTAGTCGTATTCAGCATTTACTGAATACGCCTTACAAGAATATGTCTGCACTCTCTCAGGCAAAGAATGCGTTAATCGCCTATAGCCGGCTGTCCGATCCTGATTTAAGTGCAGCAACAGGTCTACAATTGCGCTATTTACCCTGTCCTGATATTGACGGTGATGGAATAGAAGATACACCCTGTGGCGCAACAAGTACTGAAGGTTGGTTGCCCTGGATGTCTCTTGGTGTGAGTCCCCTCAGAGACGCAAGCGGCACTTGTTTGCGCTATTTTATATCTTCGGCGTATAAGCAGGGGGCTAGCGTTACGCCAAGTATTACACCAGCCCTGCCTTCTGGGGATTTTAATCTCCGTAATACCAGCACAGTTATTGCTACAGATGTCGTAGCTGTGATTATAGGCCCCGGCCATGCTCTGGATGGACAAGCGAGAGGTCTATCAGCGGGTACTGCAACGGTATGTGGTAGCTCCGTGTCGTCCAGCGCAAAAAATCTAGCGGTGAATTATATGGACTCCATTTTAGGTGTCGATAATTCCGTAGCCCCCAATTTTATTACAGCGCCTGTGCAGGTTAATGCTACCGCAAATTTTAATGACACCTTGCTTGTAATATTGGCAGAAGATCTTTAGTCGCTTATGCCCATTAATTTTCTTTCATTAAATAACACACGTGACGAATTTTTATGAAAGTCCAATCTGGTTTTTCCTTAATAGAAATGGCTATTGTTCTTGTGGTCGTTGGCCTCCTACTGGGCGGATCCCTAATTCCTCTGTCTATACAGATGGAAAAGAAAGACCGAGATGCCACTCAAAAACAACTTGTCAATATGCGTGAAGCCCTTATTGGCTTCGCATTAACAAATGGGCGTTTACCTTGTCCCGACACCGATGGTGATGGGCTGATGGATGGTGTCGCAACTTGTGTCGATATCGAAGGTGGTTTCCCCTGGGTTGATATGGGTCTAGGTCAGCAGGATGCATGGGGGCAGCCTTTTACGTATAGAGTTACGAGTAACTTTGCAGATAGCGCTGATGGAACCTCTTGCTCCGCATCCACTCCTGGTGTTTCTTTTTCGCTGTGTTCAACGGGTGATATCACAGTGTTTGATGGGGCTGCAGGAAATTTTGTGGCTATTAATTTACCGGCCATTGTTTTGTCGCAAGGTAAAAATTGGGCGCTTTCTACAAGTTCGCACGAGGCTGAAAACACTGATGGTGATACAGATTTTGTCGCTCGGGGTTATTCAAATAATACATCATCTACCTTCGATGATCTTTTGATTTGGGTGCCGCCTAATGTATTGAAAAGTAATATGGTTTCTGCAGGCCTACTACCGTGAGTAGTTCACAAAACAAGGGCAGAAGGCTGCATATCCAATTTCTTATTTGTATACTTCGTAATGTCTAGTTATTTTCTTTTGGGTTACTTGCTATAAAGGTTCATCGATGAATAAGTATATGTTTGCGAATAAAGGGCGTCAGTCTGGCTTTACATTGGTTGAGATTGCAATAGTTTTAGTGATTATTGGGTTGATTCTTGGTGGTGTGCTCAAGGGCCAGGTGCTAATCGATAATGCTAAGTATAAAAACTTCTCAAAACAAATCGATAGCTACCGTGCTGCTATTTATACATTTCAAGATCGGTACCGAGGCTTACCCGGTGATCTCTTAAATGTCAGCTCACTTGATTCGGCGGCTGTTGCTGGTGATGGTGATGGTCAAATTGAAGGCGGCTGGTGTGATGTTGCTGGGGAGGAGTCCTGTAAAGTTTGGTCACACTTGCGTTATGCCGGTGTTATTTCTGGCGATCCGACGGATACCGGTACCACAGCTTCTCCAACACACACCTATGGTGGCCTTGTGAGTAGTATATCTACAGGCAACTGGGCCAATGGCGTAACCGAAATCAAAGTGTTGACCCAGAATATTCCTGGGCAAGTGGCTCAGCGCTATGACAATGAATTTGATGATGGTGATGCCACAAAAGGCAATGTGGCTCGTTATGGTGGAAGCGGTTCTACCTATGATCTTGATAGCTCCCTTGATGTGTTTATAACTCTCTAATAATGTATATATGTGGCGCAAACCAATCATCAATATGCAAAATCTTTTACCCATGGTGACTAGTGATGCACTCAAGGAAAAACGCCTGGATCAGCGCTTACCGGCAATTACTAACGCGTCAGTAAAAATACGTCGCCGTGGGTTTGGTTTCAACCCATGGCGCTATGACATACATTTGTTAGACCTCAGCGCAAACGGCATGGCTTTTTTGACACCCAAGCTGAATCTTTCACAACTTCAAAAGATTGACTTTGAACTAAGCTCTGGCGGACTGACTACTTCTGGTTGTGCTGTGGTGTGTAACACTGGAAATAGTGGTATTAAACAGCGCTACGGACTTCTCTTTATTGAAACAGATGACGCATTTGATGCTTTCCTCACTGGTGAGTCATTATCCTCTGATGAAGTAAACCGTCTCGGCGAGGAGATTGCCGAGCAGTATATGTATCAACGTATACAAAATGATGAAGTACTATTTCGAGTGCAAAATCAACGTATGGTCGATGCAGTAACGACAATGGCCGGACGCCTTGGGCAGATGGGGCTTGCTATCAAAGATGATAGAGGTCGTGTTGTTCGTCCTGTTAATTCGATTACTGTTGCTGCAAACGGCGTGCTGAGTGTGCCAATGCTGCGTGCTGGCGATACGGCTATTAAACGAGTAAATATCACTTTAATCACCACTGATGACGTGGGTCATATTCGCTACCAAATAGACGGTGGTGGCGTGTTTGATAATATTATTGATTTATTAAATCATCTTTGCCGTTGTTTTGATCAGATCTCGGTACCTTAGTTATTTTACGCGATTCTTTTTGTTTTCCAGTAATAGTGCTATGTATTTCTTTCTATTAACCCCTTCAGCCTAGAGATTATTGTCGTCACAAAATATGTACAGTCAATTTTTTGGGCTTAATGGGCCGCCGTTTCGTATAACTCCCGACACTACTTTCTTCTACTCAGGCGGTGAGCGTGAAGCGTTAATTAATGCTATCGCTTATGCTATTTCTCATGGTGACGGTATTATTAAAGTCGTTGGTGAGGTTGGAAGTGGCAAAACCATGATCTCGCGCATGCTGGCTAATCGCTTGCCAGAAAATACAACACTCGTTTATTTACTCAACCCTAGCCTTCAGGCCAGTGACTTAATTTACGCAATTGGTCGGGATCTCGGTATAGGTTTTGACAGTGCATGCAGCAAAACAGATGCTTTGCAGTTAGTGCAAAACAAATTATTAGCTATGCACGCAAAAAATCAGCGGGCAGTTGTTTTTATCGATGAGGCGCAATGCATGCCTCTAGAAACACTGGAAGAATTACGTCTGCTCAGTAACCTCGAAACTGAAACGGACAAATTGCTACAACTGGTTTTATTTGGTCAGCCGGAGTTGGATCAACACCTTAGTCATAATTCTGTTCGGCAAATTAAAGAACGTATTATTCATAGCTTCTATTTAAAACCCTTTACAGCATCTGAAGTCGGCGAGTATCTATCATTTCGCCTTCATAAAGCGGGGTATAACGGATCGCCAATTTTTTCAGCTTCAGCATTGAGACTATTAACCCGGTATTCATCGGGCCTTCCACGAAAATTAACCATTTTCGCTGACAAGTCTCTGTTGGCAGCCTTTGCTACTCAATCGAATATTGTTGAGGCGTGTCACGTCCGCCTGGCGGTAAAAGATTCCGGTCAGCTCAGTGGATTGGCGTCAAAAAATCTCCTGGCTGTATTTGCGGTTATTCTGTTGGCGTTTGTATTAGTAATAGCTTATTACAACAGTTATCGAATCGAATCTGATGTAAATTCTCAAGCTCCGGCTATCAGTTCTGATTTTGTGGCGGAAGAATATTCTTCAAACAATGATGATGTGACAATCAATATTGATGATAGCCAAAAGCCAGTTTACAAGGCACCGGTTAAGGTTTTAACACAGGGTGTTAATGTTGATAGCGTAACGTTGGAGGTGTTGACTAAGAAAACAAAAGATTGGATGGCGGTTTCTAACGGGGCTGTCTATACGATTCAAATTCTTTCTGCTAATGCTAATGATGACAAGTTTCTTGAGCACTTCTTTTTGAATGTTGCTGAAAATATTGGTCTAGATGATCTTTACGTTCATCCTGTCAGCATTGGCGATAATTCGTTTTTTGCGGTTACGCTGGGTGGCTTTACTACGCTGGATGGGGCTACTAATTATCTTGAATCGCTGCCTGTTTTCATCCGGCGCTACCAACCCTACATTAAAAATATAAGTAGTTTTAAACGCACAGACTAAATATTTCTAGACCTGAATGTACTCAAGTCGAGCCAACGAAAACCTTTTCAAGACATCCCGAAGACAGTCTATATCTGCGCTCTGCATGGTGAATATTGCCGTATTGCCGCCGGCTTGCTTTTGGGTTTCAACAGGAGGCTGATTGTCGAGTAGTGAGCTAACTCTTCGAGCAATGGCTTCACCGGAATCTACCCAGTTGACGCTGCGCGGTAAAGCGTCGATCAGTTGCTTTTTAATCAGTGGGAAGTGGGTGCAGGCCAGGACAACAGTATCGAGTTGACGCTTATCAATCAGCGGCTTTAATAGTGAACGCAATGCTGTTTGGGGTGGGGACACACCCCGTAAGGCTTCCTCGGCCAATATAACGAGTTCAGAGCTGCCGACGCTGACTACCTCGCAGCCCTTGGCGAACTCTTCAATCAACGCTTTTGTGTAGTCTCTTGTGACGGTTCCCGGTGTGCCCAGTAAACCGATGACTTTTGTTTCTGATTGCTGGGCAGCGGGTTTGATCGCCGGCACTACGCCCACGATCGGAATTGTGAAATGGCGACGAATATGGGGTAGTACCAGGGTGCTTGCTGTATTACAGGCAACGACAATAATGTGTGCTTGGGTTTTTTTGATCAGTGCCTGCAAGACACATTGGACACGCGTAATTAAAAACTCGGCACTTTTTGTACCGTAGGGGAAGGCCTCATTATCTGAAGCGTAAATGTATTCGCAGTCGGGTAGCGTCTCTTGTAGGGCTTGAAGAATACTCAAGCCACCAACGCCGGAATCGAAGACCAGGATTTTAGTTAATGCCGTGTTTGTCAATGGGGTGAGCTGCCTCGTAGCATGTGGTGTCGATGTAGGGCCTGGCTGATAAGCCTTATTTATTTTACCCCATTGTCAGAGGCCGAACTGCTAAAATCCAGCACATGACAGCACTCTTCAC
This sequence comes from Gammaproteobacteria bacterium, assembly GCA_003646355.1. The sequence goes on along the minus strand of QNFO01000051.1, from coordinate 912 downwards.
ATCTTTGCCGATTCTTTGGGTTTCTCTCGCCGTTATCATTGGTGCCGCTTTAGGTGCCGCGTCGGTCTATATACGCTACAACCGCCGTCATTCATCCGTACTGGTTGAGCAGGCAACGCTACTTCGTGACAAGCAACATCTTGAGCAATTGCTACAGGACTTACAAGATGAGGGGGCCGATCTGCGGCAGCAGAACCTTGTGCTCCACAGTGAGAATAGTGGGCTTTCGGTACGACTGGAATCCGAAGTGGTTCGAGGCCAGGAGCAAGCCACACTGTTAGAGCAGACTCGTGTCTCGCTGGGCAAGGAGTTTGAAAACCTGGCAAATCGTATTTTTGATAATAAACAGGCGTCGTTTTCGCGTACCAGTAAGGAGGCTTTAGATAATACCGTCGCCCCCCTGCGTAAAGACCTTGCCGACTTTCGTAAAAAGGTCGAAGACGTTTACGATAAGGAGAGTGCCGAGCGCAATCGTCTGGAAGGTAAGATTGGTGAGCTCCAGCAGCAGACCCAGCAGATTGGCCAGGACGCGATCAAACTGGCCAATGCCTTGAAGGGTGACAATAAATTTCAGGGTAACTGGGGTGAAATGATTCTTGAGCGCCTGCTTGAACAGTCGGGTTTGCGTAAGGGCAGGGAGTATCAAACTCAGGTCGCTCTGCAAGATGAAGAGGGCCGACGGCGCAACCCGGATGTGATTATTCATTTGCCCGACCAGCGCGACATTGTTATTGATGCCAAGGTCTCACTAAAAGATTACGAGTGCTTTTGCAGTAGCGATGATGAAATACAGCGTGAGCAAAGACTTAAAGCCCACATCGCCTCTTTACGAGGCCATGTTACGGGGCTTAACCGCAAGGCTTATGAGCAGTTAGAGGGCATCAATACGCTCGACTTTGTGTTGATTTTTAT
>QNFO01000050.1 GCA_003646355.1 Gammaproteobacteria bacterium | reverse complement strand
CGCTCGCACCATTGTTGGGCCGCCGATATCGATATTTTCAATCGCATCAAGCAGGTCGCAATCGGGCTTGGCAACGGTTTGTTCGAAGGGGTAAAGATTGACTACCACCATGTCGATGGGGCGAATGCCGTGTTCATCCATCACCGCATCATCAGTGCCGCGTCGGCCTAAAATACCGCCGTGTACTTTAGGGTGAAGCGTCTTAACTCGACCATCCATCATTTCGGGGAAACCGGTGTAGTCGGACACCTCGACAGCCTTAATATCATTTTCAATTAGCAGGCGGAAGGTGCCGCCGGTGGAGAGAATTTCCACACCCATGCCATTCAAGGCGCGGGCAAATTCCACGATGCCAGTTTTATCGGAAACGCTAATCAAGGCGCGTCGAATGGTGATGATACGATCGGTCATAACTTCTACCCTGTTAAAGAGTGGCTGGTTGAGCGCAAACCCTGGAACTTAAAGCAGGTCGTAAAGCTTCAGTTTTTTGCGCAAGGTACCGCGATTCAAACCGAGCATTTCTGAGGCTTTGCTCTGATTGTTGCGGGTGTATTTCATCACAGCGGTGATCAGAGGGTCTTCAACCTCCTGCAACACTAGCTGGTACAGATCGGTGCAGGTTTGGCCGTCCAGATGGCTAAAGTACTCTTCCACCGCCCGCGCCACGCAGTGACGCAAGGAGTGATTGTCGGCTGGCATATCGGCTTCGCTGGACGGGTCATTATGCTCAAAGGTATGCTTGTGGACTGAATTCATGCAGCAATTTCCTGATTATTATTATTTGTTATTAATAGTAATTCGCTAATAAATTCGAGCTGCTGTTCACTCTCAAGCAGCTGATTGAAGGCTTTACGACAAGGGCGTTCAATCTGTAATTTTTGCAGGTACCAGCCGACATGCTTGCGCGCGATGCGTACACCCATCGTCTCACCGTAGTAGTCGTGCATGGCATTGATATGCTCAAGCATAACTTCAGCCACTTCGCGGCGGGTGGGTGCTGACGGTGTCTCACCGTTTAGATAAGCGTTAATTTGGCGGAACAACCAGGGTTGGCCCTGAGCGCCTCGGCCAATCATCAGCGCCGCTGCACCGGTATGGGCCAAAACAGCTTCGGCCTGCTCGGGTGAGTCGATATCGCCATTGGCAATCACGGGGATGGCTACCCCAGCGACCACCTCGGCAATGGTGTCGTATTCCGCCACACCCTTAAACAGGCAGGCCCGCGTGCGACCATGAATGGTCAGGGCCTGGATACCGGCGTCCTCGGCCAGGCGTGCGATGGTCATAGCATTGCGGCTGCGCAGATCCCAGCCGGTGCGAATTTTTAAGGTCACGGGCACAGAAACCGACTTCACTACTCGCTGCAAAATCTCTGCGACCAGTGTTTCTTCACGCAATAGCGCAGAACCCGCTGCCCGCTTACAGACTTTTTTCGCCGGACAGCCCATATTGATATCAACAATCTGTGCTCCCAGCTCAACACTGCGTTGCGCCGCCTCGGCCAATTGACCGGGCTCGGCACCGGCAATTTGCACCACGCGGGGTTCGGCCTCATCCAGTACCGGCAAACGAAAGCGCGATTTCTGCGAGTTCCACTTGCTGGTGTCAGCCGTGAGCATTTCAGTCACCGCCATACCCGCACCAAAGCGTCGACAGAGGCGACGAAAAGGTAGGTCAGCGACACCGGCCATAGGGGCCAGCACCAGCGGGCTGTGAATAATGTGGGGGCCGATCTGTAGCAATTGCAACCTCGATGAGGACTCAATTAGGATAAAACTACTTGGGATACCGCTTCGTAAAAAACGGTCGACCATCATACGCCCACCGCCAGAGTGGCGGAAGGAAAAATAGCGAAAAAAACTTATTGTCCGACGGAAACCGAGTAGGAGAGTGCCCGTTCACCCGGGTCGAGAATGCCTAACTTAATACTGACCGCCTTATCGACTGGCATCAGCTTGTTAGCACGAAGACTTCGGGGTAGATATTCTTTGGCGAACAGGCGACGTGCCGCTACCTGCTCGCCGTTCAAATCATCAAAGCGCAAGATCAGCGGCGGATAGGGCTGCTCAAGACTCGCCATATTGATTAACACCAGCTCGACCACCAAACTCTCCTCCAGGTCGGGATGGGCGCGAACTAACAACTGCTCAACGCGAACCAGCTCTGGCTTACTATAAACCTCCAGCTGACAGGGCAGGACATCACAGAGAGTCTGCAGTAAGGGGCGGTACGCAAGCTCTTGGCTTAGTGCTGGCAGCCCAAAATAGAGAGTTTGTCCAGCAAGCCCGACAAGAGCGAACACAACAATAAGCAGACCCAGGCCCAGCCGCCGACCAAAACCTGTGTTTTCGGCGGCGCTACTCTCAAGATCAAAATCGTCTGGCAGGCTGGTGCTTAAATTCGACAGGTCAAATTCCGAGGCTCGGGGCTCGTCGAGGCCATCCAAAGTCTCAGGTGCACAGTCCTCGGTCTCATCTGGCTCGACAGGCATGCTGGCACTCGCCGCTGCATCTGCGACGGATTCAGACTCCACTTCTATTTCCGGTTCCGGGGGGGTGACGATCACCTCCGGCTCCGGCAGGCTATCACTGAGGTTTTCAAGCACACTAAATAAATGACCGCAGCGACCACAGCGCACCAGATTATTAGCGACCTTGCCCTGTGCCGCACTGACAAAAAAGACCGACTGGCAACTGGGGCAACGGGCCGCAACTTTGCTCACGATGGAAGCTTTCTCGCAGCAGCCATCAGCTTCAAGTCAGCTTTTCAGCCGTTAGACAAAACCATTCCTCACGGCACAGAGGCGGGGCAAAACGGAAGTCCTCGCTATAGGCCGACATCACAGCATCGGTCTGAGAGGCAATCATGCCCGACAGGCACAGCTGACCATCGGGGGCCGTCAGGGCCGTCAACTGCCCGGCCAGAGAAATCAGCGGCGCGGCGAGGATGTTCGCCAAAACAATATCGGCTGGCTCAGCGTCCAAATCCTGGGGCAAACAAACGCTGAGTTGCGACTCACTCAGACCGTTACGCTGCGCATTATCGCGGGTAGCCAGCAAGGCCTGGGGGTCATTGTCGGTGGCAATAACCTGCTTGGCACCGAGTAATAGTGCCGCAATGGCGAGAATCCCCGAACCACAGCCAAAGTCGATGACCGTTTTTCCGGTGAGCGACTGGGCATCGAGCCACTGCAGGCACAAGAAAGTAGTGGCGTGAGTGCCGGAGCCAAAGGCCAAACCGGGGTCGAGAGAGAGATTGACGGCATCGGGATTGGGCGGCTCGCGCCAGCTGGGACAAATCCACAGTTTTTTACCGCACTGGATGGGCTGATAGTGCTCGGTCCAGAGGGTTTCCCAAGGCTGATCTTCGAGAATCTCCCAGCGCCAGTGTTGCAACTGACCCGAAAAGCTCTCGTTCAGCAGCTGAAAAGCCAGCTCAGTATGAATATCAGCGGGGTAGAGTCCGGTCACTCGCAGACTATTCCAGAGGGGGGTTTCACCCACCCCCGGTTCGAGAATCGGATCGTCGGCACCATCTTCCAGTGTTACCGACACCGCGCCGGAGGCCAGCAGCGCGTCTTCCAGCGCCTCGACCTCGGGCTTATTGACCGCGATGCGCAGTTGTAACCAATCCATAACAACTCCTGCAAATTATCGCGGCCGGGGCAAAGCCCCCTGCCAGCTTATAGCCCCAGCTTTTTCTCGAGGTAGTGAATATTAACGCCGCCACGTTTAAACCCGGCATCCGTCACCAGATCCCGTTGCAGGTCAATATTGGTTTTAATGCCCTCAATAAACAGCTCGTCCAGGGCGTTGCGCATACGACCCAACGCGGCATCACGATCTTTACCGTAGGTAATGATTTTAGCGATCAGCGAATCATAATTGGGCGGCACTTTATAAGAGCTATAGAGATGGGAGTCGACCCGCACACCATTGCCACCGGGGGGGTGGTAGGCAGTAACCTTACCCGGGCTCGGCATAAAGGTAACGGCGTCTTCGGCGTTAATACGACACTCGAAGGCATGACCACGGAAAATGACTTCTTCCTGGGTAAAGCCGAGCTTTTCACCACCGGCAATGAGCAATTGCTCTTTGACGATGTCGATGCCAGTGATCATTTCCGAAACCGGATGCTCAACCTGAACCCGGGTATTCATCTCAATAAAGTAATAGCCCCCGTTCTCATAGAGAAACTCAAAGGTGCCCGCACCCTTGTAGCCAATATCGATACAAGCCTGCACACAAACATCAAACACCTTCTGCCGTGCCGCTTCGTCGATGTCCGGCGCTGGCGCTTCTTCCAGTACTTTCTGGTGACGGCGCTGCAGGGAGCAATCTCTGTCGCCAAGGTGGATGGCATTGCCCTGTCCGTCAGACAGAATCTGCACTTCAACGTGGCGCGGCGTTTCGAGAAACTTCTCCATATACACCGTGCCGTCACCAAAGGCCGCAGCGGCCTCGGAGCGCGTCAGGGCAATGGCGTTAATCAGGTGAGCCTCGGTTTGCACCACGCGCATACCGCGACCACCGCCGCCAGAAGCGGCCTTAATAATTACCGGATAGCCAATCTCGCGGGCGATCTCCATGGTGCGCTCGTGATTGTCATCGAGAGCGCCATTGGAACCCGGCACCGTCGGCACACCCGCCGCACGCATGGCCTGAATGGCCGCCACTTTGTCGCCCATCATGCGAATCACCTCGGCACTGGGGCCAATAAAGGTGAAGCCACTCTTTTCGACCTGTTCGGCAAAATCAGCATTTTCAGCCAAAAAGCCGTAACCGGGGTGAACGGCGACCGAGTCGGTGATTTCCATCGCGCTAATAATCGCCGCGCTATTAAGATAGCTGTCGGCTGAGGGATTGGGGCCAATGCAGACGGTCTCGTCCGCCAGGCGCACGTGCATCAGGTCGGCATCGACCTTCGAGTGCACGGCCACGGTTTTAATACCCAATTCTTTACAAGCCCGCAATATTCGCAGGGCGATTTCGCCACGGTTGGCGATCAGTACTTTATCCAGCATGGATTACCTCTTCGCGCCGCTTTTAAATAATGGTGATCATGGCCTGGTCAAACTCGACCGCTTCACCGTCTTCGACAAGGATGGCGCCAATGGTGCCCGCTTTGTCGGCTTCAATTTGGTTCATCATCTTCATCGCCTCAACGATACACAGCACGTCACCGACTTTGACAGTCTTGCCAACTTCGATAAAAGCAGGGGCATCAGGCGCCGGAGAACTGTAGTAAGTACCAACCATGGGCGAGGTCACAAGGTGGCCTGCCGGAGCTGGTGCCGCCGCTTCTTCACCAGCGCCTGGTGCTGCCGGAGCAGCCGCTACGATGGGGGCGGCAACAACGGGAGCCGGTGCAGCCGCATAAGTGGTTTGGCTGTTGCGAATAATACGTACTGACTCTTCGCCTTCTTTAATTTCCAGCTCATCAATATTGGACTCTTCCAACAGCTCAATGAGTTTTTTTACTTTGCGTATATCCATGTTCCCCCCTCGGGTATCAATGTTCGGCTATAACTTACTGTGGGTCAGCATCAAGGTGCGTCAAGGCGGCGCTGAGAGCAAGGTCATAGCTCTGGGCACCGAAGCCACAAATCACCCCAATGGCAATATCAGAAAAATAGGAATGCGAACGAAACTGCTCGCGGCTGTGTACATTGGAAAGATGCACTTCAACAAAAGGAATCGCCACCGCCAACAGGGCATCGCGCAGGGCGACACTGGTGTGGGTAAAGGCGGCGGGGTTGATCAATATAATCTCGACACCTTCATGGCGAGCATCGTGTATGCGATCTATCAGTTCGTATTCGGCATTACTTTGCAGGGCGAGCAGGTGGTGGCCCTCAGCGATGCAACGCTCGGTGAGCTGTCGATTAATATCGTCGAGCGTAGTATTGCCGTAGACCTCGGGTTCACGGCTACCGAGTAAATTAAGATTTGGGCCATGCAAGACCAGGATTGTCGCCATTATCCCTCGCTCCCCGTCATTTTTATTACCTTTCAAGCCGAGTTTCTCGGCGCTGGTGAGTTTGCATGAGTTAAAAAATTTTGTCCAACTTTATAGGCTTTTGTTCGAACTTTCTCGATTTTATCGGCATTTTCGGGCTCAAACACCTGATTCAAAATGACACTACTCGGCTTTTAGCGCTTTTTGCACAATGCTCTTGGTCAACAACTGGGGTAAAACTTGCGCCGAAACACTGTTCGCCGAGTAATACAGGTATAGAGGCACACCGCTGCGCCCGTACTCTTTCAGCAATGCAGTGATCTCGCTATTGCGATTGGTCCAGTCACCTTTTAGGTAGACGATGTTGTTTGCCTGCAAGGTGTCGGCAAAGGCGGCCGAACTGAGGGCAATCTTTTCATTGGCCAGACAGGTAATACACCAGGCTGCCGTTAAGTTAATAAAGACGGGGCGACCCTCGCTACGCAATTCGTCGAGACGCGCGCGGGAGTAGGGCTCCCACAGACTGTCATCACCGGCCGTATCTGAAGGCGTAATGGCAATCGACAGTGCCACGACGGTGACCACCGCAGCAACGGCCTGCTTCCAACGCGTCGCACCGCCACCGGCAAACCAGGCGGCAAAGGCCAGTAACAACATGCCAATGGCGACCAGAGCCACCTGATCAACACTGGTTTGACGACCCAGCACCCAGAGCAGCCAGATTGCACTGGCATACAAAGGGAAGGCGAGAAACTGCCGAAAGCTCTGCATCCACGGTCCCGGTGCGGGCAGTTTTTCCAGTAAACCCGGTATCCAACTGAGCAGCACGAAAGGCAGGGCCATGCCAACGCCCAGCACGGCAAATACCAGCAAACTAATCAGCGGCGTTTGGGTCAGCGCAAAGCCGAGTGCCGTGCCCATAAAAGGTGCACTACAGGGGCTGGCCACTACGGTTGCCAGCACGCCCGTCATAAAGGAGGCGCGCAGAGAGGTGCCAGTCGTGGACGACTGACCAATATTCATCCACCGCGCACCCACTTCTAGTAAACCCGAAAAACTCAGGCCCGCCGCGAACAGTAAATACGCCAATAAACTGACAAACACCGGCGACTGTAGTTGAAAGCCCCAGCCCACCGCTTCGCCCGCTCCGCGAAAAACCAGCAACAACGCGGCGATGGCGACGAAGGAAATAACGATACCCCCCGTGTAGGCCATACCGTGTAAATGCTTGCTGTGCTCGCCCAAATGGGCGGAAGTTAAGCTCAATACTTTGATCGATAACACGGGGAAAACACAGGGCATCAAGTTGAGGATAATGCCGCCCAGCAAGGCGAAGAATAATACGACTATCAGGCTTGGTGTATTTGCAGCCCCACTACTGCTGCCGCCCGTATT
>QNFO01000049.1 GCA_003646355.1 Gammaproteobacteria bacterium | reverse complement strand
TCCAATGATATGGCGATACAAATACTCGGTGGCGCGGGTTACACCCGTGAGTATCCGGTGGAGCAGCTCTATCGCGATCAGCGTTTAAACCCTATTCATGAAGGGGCGGAAGCCATTCATGGCCTCGATTTGCTCGGCCGTAAACTCAGCCTTTATGGGGGTGCCGGATACCAGTTCTTTAAAGAAGATATTGCTACGGATATTGCCAGTGCCAAAGACCTTACGTTGCTAAAAAGTCTGGCCGAACAGTTGGAAAAAGCTGTGGTTTTATTAGAGCAAACGACACAATCTTTACAGCAACAAATGGCATCGGATATTGACCGAGGCCTGGCAAATGCAACGGTTTACCTGGATATGTTTGGACGAGTTGTTGGCGCCTGGATATGGTTGAAACAAGGGCTGGTGGCAGAACAAGCACTGAGTAAAAATCCTCATGAAAGTGATGAACATTTTTACCGGGGTAAATTACAGGCTGCGAGTTTTTATATTGAGTGGGAACTACCGGCTGTGGAGCAATATGCTGAGTTGTTAGAGACCGGTAATGGTGTGCCGTTCGAAATGCAAGATGAGTGGTTTTAAATAACTAAGATCAGGTAATATTAATTTTTACATCAACTTACGCCGCACATAGATTTATCTATTAGCGGCGTGAGTTATCTTGATTCTCAGATGTCGTTTTATCACGTTGTTTGTTTCTGTGTGATTGTCCCCTGACTTTGAATGCATCCAAATAGCTGCGTTCGAACTCTTCTCTGGGTAAAGGTCGGCTGATAAGGTAGCCCTGAATAGTATTGCAGCCGAGTTCTTGAATGATTGATCGTTGTTGTTCGTTCTCGACACCTTCCGCAATGGTTGTCAGACCAAGACTGTCGGCTAGTGCGATGATGCCTTTGACGATGGGCTTGTCATCAGCGTTAATTTCAATCTCTTGAATAAATGAACGGTCGATTTTTAATATATCGACGGGTAGATTTTTTAGATAGTTAAGGGATGAATAGCCAGTGCCAAAATCATCAATAGCCAACACGAATCCCATATCTTTAAGTGCAAGGAGTTCATTCTTACTCTTCTCGGGATCATCCATTAGCATGCTTTCAGTAAGTTCTAGCTCAACAAGATCAGGCGAGATTCCGGTTTTTTCGAGTTGATAATTAAGGTACTCAGACAAAGTGCCCGGCGATTCGAGGTCTTTAGCGGACAAATTGATTGATAATTTGACATCGAAATTTTGGCTTTTCCAATCTCTAATTTGATCAAAAGCCTCACGGATTACCCAGAAAGTAAGATCTTTAATCAGCCCTGTTTCCTCTGCAAGGGGAATAAACTCTGCCGGACTAAGGAAGCCATGCTTAGGGTGCTCCCAACGAACAAGAGTTTCTGCAGCGACCACACGATTTGATTTCAGCTCAACTTGAGGCTGGTAATAAAGTACCAGTTGGTCGTGGTTGATGGCATAGCGCAATTCATTTTCAAGCTCCATGCGTCGTGCGACCTGGTCTTCCATCCCCTGTTGATAGAAGCTGTAATTATTGCGACTTTTCTTTGCGCTGAACATGGCGAGATCGGCATGCTTAAGTAGAGCATTTACATCGGCTCCATCATCGGGATAAACAGAAATGCCAACGCTTGCGGTGACGAACATTTTTTGCTGAATGAATGCAAAAGGGCTGCTTAAAGAAGTACAAATATTTTGCGCAATGGTACTTATTGCATCGGTGCCTTCGATGTTTTCCAGAATAACGGTAAATTCATCGCCTCCGAGTCGTGCAACAAAGTCGCTTTCGCGAACAGCACTCTGTAAACGATCAGCTACTGCCTTGAGTAATAAATCTCCGATATTGTGCCCAAGAGAATCATTGATGTTTTTAAAGTGGTCAAGATCAAGAAAAAGCACGGCAAAATTAGTATTGTCGAGTTTTGCGCGATTGAGAATTATGCGTAAATCTTGCATTAACTTGCTACGGTTTGGCAGGCCAGTCAGTGAATCGTGATAGGCGAGTTCTTTAACACGTTTCTCGACACGATTAGCCTGTAGAAGGCGTGAGACCCTTTCCTTGAGAACTGTAAAATTTAAGGGTTTGGTTATGTAGTCGGTAGCTCCAGAAGAAAATGCCTGGTTTATGGCCTCATCATCTTCGAGAGAGGTGATCATTAAAATAGGCGTCTCATTTAAGTTTGGTAGAGCTCTAATGGTTTTGCATGCTTCGAAACCATCAACTTCAGGCATGATGGCATCCATCAATATAATATCGGGTGTGTCGTGCTTACAGAAGCTTATGGCTTGCTGGCCATTGCGAGCTTCGAAGATGAGAAACTGCTGATCGGTAAATATGTTCTTTAAAGCAAGGCGGATAGTGCGATCATCGTCTACGATGAGTAACTTATGTTTTCGTTGGTGGAGATCCTCAGGGTTTGATAGTGGGCTTAAAATATTGTTTTCGATGTCTCGCTTCAAAACATCAAAGTCATCGATTAGCGCTTCAACATAAATATCGCACTGGTGGAGCTGTTGGTTTTTGGCAAGGTGCTCGATAATTTTGGCAGTTTCAAGGAAGTTTATCGCACCGAAGTTACTCGCACTGCCTTTTAGGGTGTGGGCCAGTTCACGAACATTTTTAGAGCTGCCTCGTTGCAAAGCCTGTTTTAGCGAATCTATATAAATAGGTGAGTCTTCCAAAAAAGCTTCTAGCATTTTTATGACGACGTCACCAATACCTTCAAATAGCTCCTCCATGATCTGAGGGTCATAAGCGAGGACTTCTACTTTTTCAGGTATAGAGGGTTCGGTAAGGGTTGAGTTCTGTTCTTGATTCAGTAGCTGGGGGTTAGATATCCAGGCAATTAGTTCGTCACGGAGTTTATTAAGCCTTAGAGGTTTGCCGATGGAGCTATTCATCCCGGCGTGCAAATATTTGTCCTTGTCCGCATCAGACGTGTTTGCGCTCATGGCAATTATTGGGAGGTGAGCATTATTTTTGAGCTTGCGGATTTCCTGCGTCGCCTCAAAACCATCCATGACCGGCATGTTGCAATCCATCAAAATAAGATCGTAGTTTTGGCGCATCACTTTACTCACGGCATCTTGACCGTTAATGGCGATGTCTGAGCGATAGCCGAGCTTGTTGAGCATTTCACGAGCAACCTGCTGGTTAACTCTGTTGTCGTCGACGATGAGTATATATTTATTCAATTCTTGAGTTGATGGCTGGCTTGTCGACCGTATTGTGCGCTGTTGTGAATTATCGGCGATATTGCTGTCTTTGATATTGATAAGTTGGTCAAAGGAAGACCGTAGTAAAGGCTTTTCTATGGTTAAAAAACGATGAGCTTCTAGTTGCAGTGATCTATACGGGTTCACCAGAATAGCAATGGTTGCTTTGTGATGAGAGGCCAGCATTGATAAGAGCGGTTGAAATTCAACCTCATTCAGGTAGTAAAGCTCTTCATCGATAATAATGAATTCGAAACTAATATCGGCTTTTTCAAGGCGGGAAATTTCAAGCTGAGCAGCACGCAAGCTCCCTGTGGTGATACAAAGGTAATCATTATTTTGTATGGTTGAGGAGGTGAAAAGCCTGATAATAGTACTAGAGGTGATCAGCAATGCATACTTTTGCTCGTCGAGGGATAAGCCGGTATTCAAGTGTGAGTCAGAAGTGATATGTTCAACGGGAATATTAAAGGTGAATGTTGAACCCTTGCCGGGCAGGCTGTGTAGCGTGATGTCGCCGTTCATTAATTCAACGATCTGTTTGCAGATTGTTAAGCCTAGCCCGGTACCTGTATAGGCTTTTGTCGTTGAGGAGTCGGCCTGGGTAAAGGCATCAAATATAGTTAATTGGCTTTTTTCTGTAATACCAATGCCGGTATCACGTACTTCAAATTCGACTTCAGGCTGGGGGCCGCGTTTGTAGCGCACCCTTAAAAAGACTTCGCCACTGTCGGTGAATTTAATGGCATTGCCAAGTAGGTTAATAAGTACCTGGCGAACCTTGGTGGTGTCTATTGGCACAAGGCATGATGCTGCATGGTCTTCTATGTCATAGCCAACATTGAGTTTTTTTCTTAGTGCCTGCGGAGATAGTAGTTGGATTACTTCTTCAGCAAGGTCACGGATATCGACTTCCTTCAAATTGACATCCATATTGCCCGATTCCATTTTAGCGAAATCAAGGATATCTTCGATCAAATCCAGGAGGTTTTCCCCCGAGTTTTTTGCAATATCAATGTACTCGGCCTGGCGTGCGTTAAGGCGAGTCTCACTGAGTAAATCCATCATGCCTAGTACCGCATTGAGTGGCGTTCGCAACTCATGGGTGACGTTGGCGACAAACTCGCCTTTTACTCTAGCGGTCTCCAGAGCTTTATCGTGTGCAGTCTTAAGGTCTTCTTCTCTGTGCTCTATACCATCCATCATGGTGTTGAAGGCATGCTGCATTTTTGCAACATCGGGCTGGCCCTCAAGGGTGGCACGAATGGACGTGTTGCCCTCCTCAGCCTGCGCCATGACCAAAGCAAGCTGTTCAACGGGTTTGGTGATTCGTTTTGAAATTCTGTAAAGGACGATGATGATTAAAACGGCAATGACAAAAGCGACAATAAAGCTGATTTGGTAGGTTTTCTGTTGCATGAGATGCAACGTTTTTTTACTCATTGAGAGAGTGACATAGCCCAGCAGGGTGTTCACCCCCTCGGCCTCTTGATAAATATCTGTTAATTCCTCATCAAAATTTGCGTCAGAAAAAACAGGTGCAGAGAAAACCCACTCTATTTCATCTTCATATATGTCGATAGTTGAGTTGTTGTGGATAACAGGTTCTGCTGTTGGTCTATCAATATCTCGAATACGGTATAAAACGGTGCCATCGGCTGCCTTGAGCTCGATGACTTCAATATCGGGGAAGCCTGCAATTGATTTAACGGCGTCCAAAGCGGCATATTCACTTTGATAAAGTAAAGCCAGTTTACTTTGGCGGGCAAATGTTTGGGTTATTTGCATGCCCTGAGCACGCATTTGTTTTTTGAGGATATCGTTGGATGTCCTACCTACGGCAAAGGAGACCAGTGTTGACATCAGGATAACAGCGATGATGAAAATGATGATCAGTTGTTGACTGAACTGTAGGTTGAGGAGTTTTTTTCTCGTCCGCTTAAGCATTTGTCACATGACCTAAAGTAGTCGGTGGATAGTTAGTCCACTGATGCTGTTGGGCATGATGCCGAGATGCTTACTGGTGCGCTCGTTCATAATGATGTGCAAATTTCGAAGCGGCGTAAGATCGAAATCAGGTGCGCTTAGAAGCTGCTCGTGTTGTTGGGCCATTTCGGCGAGTGCGTCGCCCATTTTTTCATTGTTCGGATAAACCGAGAAAAGTGCACCACGTTTTACATGGGTTGGGTTGGATGAAAATACCACAATTTTCTTCTTCCAGGCGGCCTCTAAAACGAGCATTAGTATGCTGGGGTCATTGAGCCTGGCGCTGCGCATAAGCCAAATGGCATCATTGTCTGAAGCCTGATTAATTATTTTCAGGTATTTATCGGCGGCTTGCTGAATCGATGCTGCCTCTTCGATCAGTAAGGTTTTCCCCTGCTGTGCCAGATAAGTTTCGGCGCGTTGCAGCCGGGCGCGTTGTTCACTATTAGTGACGACATAAACGCGTTTAACGAAGGGGGCTATCGTGAGTAAGTTAGATAAAATAATTTCAGAATCTGGCGTCATGGAAATGCCCAATACCGGCTTCTTTACTCTGGTTATGGCGCCAGCAACAATGGGAACAGATGATTCTAACAAGCGCACTTTTTCAAGAGAACGTTTGCCCAGTGTCACTACGACATCTGGCTGGTATTGTTTGATTTTTTCTATCAGCACATGGCTTCCGTTATTAGGAATAAGCTCAAATTGTTCAGTAATGCCCGGGTAGCTCCGGTCTATACCTTTAATGATGTCCTGGTATATTTTGTTATAAGGGGCTTTTACACTGGGATAGACAATGAGCAAGCCAGAAGATAAAGCATTGCTGGACAGGAGCAATTGCCCTAGCAGGAGCAAGGGGAGGAATAATAAGCGCATTCGCCGATTAATCGTTAGTCTCCCCGTATAAGAAAAAGGCATAAGAATCCGTATAAAAATTTTAAGTAGAGTGTTCTAGAGCTTGTAACGGATTTCTCCATATATGCGACGGCGATCGAGAGGCAAGTCGTTGGTAATAGCAGGTACTGGCTGGCCATTGGGGCTGGGTTCTCTGGCGTCGTCATTAAAAATATTCTTAGTGATTAACGATAACTCTAGCTGATCCGTTAAAAAGGACTTGCGCAGGGTAAAGTCGACGGTGGTGTAATCATCGATATCTTTGCGGGGATCATCAAACGCTCTGTTCCTGCCCATTACGCGGTTGGCTTGTAAGGTCATATTCCAGCCACTTGGTAGAGAGGTATTAGCGCGGATGTAAAATTGTTGCTCAGGTGCATTGGCGGCATCGGCGTTATTTTGCTCGTCCTCAGATTTTTGCCAGGAATAGTTGCTCAATACAGATAGATAATCACTCACCTGCCATGCAGCCTCTAGCTCTAGGCCGTGGCCCTCCTGTTCGCCTGCATTCTGCGCGGTGCGGGTACCGCCGGGGTCGGGAACAAACTGAATAATGTCCTTCAAGTAGTATTGAAACAGATTTAAATCGAGGGTCAGGTCGTAGCTTGGCTTGTAATTAAAGGCAAGCTCGTAACTTTTTAGTGTTTCAGGTTCCAGGTCTGGGTTGCCAAGGAGAGCAGGGTTGGCTTGTTCTCCGGTTTCTGCAAATGAGGGTGCTCTAAAAGCTTCACCGTACAGTGCTTTTACGGTTAGGTTATGTCGTGCAGACCAAACTAATGCTATTCGAGGATTGGTGGTGTCGCCGAAATCTGAATAGTGGTCAAAACGCAAGCCTGTTGTAAGCTCCCAGTCGTCCGCGAGATGCCAGATATCCTGAATAAAAACATGGCTGTTTTCACGTTCATTTTCATTGAGGAAAGCGTAAGGTGTATCAGAAACATCAACCAGCGGGCTACCGGGAAAGATGGGTAGGCCGGTGGCGGGGTCAATTCCGAAATTCTTCTCTTCTTTTACCTTATAGATTTCACCAAAATAATAACCGGCGCCACCCATTAGCTCATGTCGCTTTATACCGCGGAAGGTAGAGCTAAAATTAGCACGATAATGGCGTTCGTAAACTTCAGGGTTGCCAATAATGCCATCGGGGTAGGGGAATGGATTAAAAGGTGAACCCGTTGAGCCGGGAGGTAAAAGGATAAAGTCGTCATCTACTTCCTGTGTGGCATGAAGATAGCTAAGGGTTCCCTTAATTTCGGTTTTTTCTGTGAAATAGGGGTCGTGATAGGTAAGGTCAGCATTGTAACGTTTGCTTGATGCTCGACCATTTGAGTCCAGAGCTTGGGCGATC
>QNFO01000048.1 GCA_003646355.1 Gammaproteobacteria bacterium | reverse complement strand
CCTGGTATGGCACCTTGTAGTCACGAATGCTGCCGCCACCGTGGGCCAGCAGGGTCATGGCCTTGGCAGTGTCGATGGGGCTGCCGCCACCGAGAGCGATGACGCAGTCGAAGTTGCCCTGATTAATGATTTCAGCACCGCGAATAATTACATCGTCGGTGGGCTCGGGCACGGTGTCGGCGAACATGCTCCAGCGAATATTTGCCTCTGCCAATACATCGGTGACATGGGCGACTTTTCCGCTGTCGCGCATAAAAGGGTCGGTGACTAATAAAGGTTTGCTGCAGCCCAATTTGGCCATTACATCGGCAATTTCAGCGACAGCGCCGCCGCCGATCAACATAATGCGCGGTGTGGTTATGGTTGCGAGCATTCTTTTAGTCCTTTATTTCAACGATTCTGCGTCATGTTTTTATTTGTATTCGGTTTATATTTTGGGGTTTTTCTCTGTGAATAAATACGCTTAGGCGCGAGACATAAACTTACCCGTTACGGTATTTACTTTAACGATCTCACCCGGTTCGAGATATTCCGGCACCTGAATTTCAAGCCCCGTTGTCAGCGTGGCCGGCTTGGTGCGCCCGGCGGCGGTGGAACCTTTAATACCCGGTGCAGTGTCGACTACGGCCATTGTGACCGATTGGGGGAGTTCTATGCCCAGTAGTGCTCCGTCCATAATTAGACCGGTAATGTCTTCAAGGCCGTCACTAATGTAGGGGATCTGCTCGGCTATCTCATCACTATTTAAGCCGTACTGGCTGTAGTCTTCGGCATTCATAAACATGTAAGTATCGCCGTCGAGATAAGAGAATTGCAGCGCTACGCGAATGCAATCGGCCTCTTTCAGAAAGTCATCACCCTTGTAAGACTCATCCAACTTTTGGCCGGTTTTTAAATTGGTAAAACGTATTTTATACAGTGTTGCGGCACCGCGAGAAGAGGGGCTTTTCGCCTCCACCTGTTTAACGGCATGGGGCACGTCATTAATTTCAACAACATGACCTTTTTTTAATTCACTCGCTTTTGGCACTGCAACTTCCTTTCTCTATAAGGTTTATTGGCACAAGGCCTGATTTATATTTACTGAATTTATTCGCCGTTAAACACTGGCTTTTTTCTGTCTTTAAACGCGGCGACACCGCCGAGCCCATCTCGGGTTTTCGCCATGGCGATAATGGCTTCTTCTTCAGCCTTGAGCTGCTGGCTAAAGTTATTGTCGAGGCTGTCCATTAATAGCTGGCGGGTACGGCCAAAGGCGATGGTGGGGCCACTGGCAAGTTTTT
The DNA here is from genome assembly GCA_003646355.1 of Gammaproteobacteria bacterium. The sequence continues at coordinate 6,192 of QNFO01000048.1, read as the reverse complement.
CGGCCAGTTCTTGTACGGTATTAGTGAGTGCCTCGGGTTCAACACATTGGTTGATTAATCCCCATTCTACCGCCTCTGCTGCACTAAGGCAGCGATTGGTGATCATTAGTTCTTCCGCTCGGCGCAGACCAATTTGGCGCGGCAGGTAGTAAGTGGCGCTGCCGTCGGGCGTCATGCCGATGCCGGTATAGGCCATGGTAAAGCTGGCCTTGTTGCTGGCAATGACAAAGCTGCACGAGCTAAGCAGCGACAGGCCCGCACCGGCGGCAACGCCTTGCACACTGGCAATAAGGGGTGCGTTCATACTGGAGAAAATCTCTACGGCGGGATGGAAAGTGTCGAGTAGTCGCCGCAAGGTGGCGGGTAATTCATCACCGGCCTCGGCAAAGGTCAGCACATCGCCACCGGCACAGAAGATTTTACCCTCGGCATCGAGGATCACTGCGCGGATGCTGGGTTCAGCGGCACAAATTTTGGCGACGTCGTAAAGTTCCTCACCCATGGCGAAATTCAGCGCATTAGCCGCGTCGGGGCGGGCGAGGGTGATACGGGCAATACTGCCTTCGCGTTGAAATTTAATGGCGTGGTAAGACATGGACGCCTCGCTTGTTATTTTATGGAGGGCAGATGGTACGCTTTGCACACCTTGCTAGCCAGCCTGTGAGAGCGGAATTGGTGCTGAAAATTACCCGTTTTAGCCACGACTATTCCTGGTTTGCAGAAAAAGAAGCCCGGCGCTAAGATAAGCTCATTGCTACAGAGATCCCCTATGACTCGTCACGTATTTACATCTAAATATCTCGCCTCCCAGGTGGCTGGCTCCTGCCGGATTGAGGGTATACGTGTATCTGCTCGCGAGGAAAGAACCATCTGCGAAGTCATTGATGGGCAAGTCGATGCCAAGGCTCTACGCCGCAAACTGGTCGCTCAGTTTCGTGCTAGCAATGATTCTCAGCTTGTTAGCTAATCTCTTAGTACCTTGATCTGATGGATCAATATTCACAATACGACCTCCGCGAAGACGACCCCTATCGTATCGAGCATTCAGAATGCCTAAAGAACTTACTGGGCTTTACCGATACGAAATCACTCAATAACGCCGAAGAGCAACTTACTCAGCTTACGCTGGCCGAGTTGGTTGCCGACCCTGTACTGGGCACCTTTGACCTGGCTCACCTTCAGGCAATCCACTTTCGTATTTTTGAGGATGTTTACCCCTTTGCCGGTGAGCTTCGCCAAACTGAAATAATGAAAGGTGAAAAGCTATTTCTTCCGTATAACTTGATTGTCGAAACTGCGTCCGATGTTTTCACACAGCTTCACAATGAGAACCTGCTCCAAGGCCTGGTTGCAGAAGAGTTTGGTCAAAAGGCAGGCTATTACCTGGGTAAGATCAATATGATTCATCCCTTTCGAGAAGGTAATGGTAGGGCTCAACGGGTTCTTCTTAATCAGCTTGCCGACTTGAATAACTACGCCATCGAGTGGGCCGCAATATCTGGGGACGGTATGGCCAAAGCATGTCGGGAGGCCAGAACTTCAGACCCGGATGCGAAGAAACTACAGCGCTTGATAGCGCTTCATACAGTCGAGCCGAGACACAGCTAAAGCCTCCATGCTTATTAGTGATCCGGAAATCTGGGTGGTACTGTCGTGACAAACTAGTGCCGCCATCCCCAGTACTGATTATTTGTCAGCATGTTTGATACCTTGTCCAGCGGGAGTACAACTTGGCTTGGGGGCAAGGGCTATTCAACAAACTGCTAACATGGCCAATTGGGTGAAAGGGGAAGGCGCGAATGTCTTATTTTAAACAGCACATTTTTATCTGCACCAACCAGCGCACGGATGGCCGCGCCAGTTGTGAAGACCACAATGCCAGCGAGTTGCGGGCCTATTTAAAAAAGCGCGTCAAAGAAGAAGGGTTGAATGGCCCCGATGGTTTACGAGTGAACAGTGCCGGTTGTCTCGACCGTTGTGCTCTGGGGCCGGTGATGGTGGTCTACCCCAACGAGACCTGGTATCGCTATCACTCGAAGGAAGACATCGATGAAATATTTGAGAGTCATTTGAAAAATGGCGAGAAGGTACAGCATTTACGCATCGCACCCAAACACGATTAGGCTGCGATGCGTGTCGATTTTATGTGTGTTAAAGCTTGATGCCTAACTAAAGTTTAATGCCCAATACGGCACTTAAATCTTCAATCGCCTGATCCTGTGACAGTACTTTAATCGTTGTCATACCCAGCTTGCGAGCGGGCTTAAGGTTAATACCCAGATCATCGAGATACACCACATTGGCGGGATCAACCCCCATGCGCTCACAGGCCAGTAAGTAAATCTCGGGCTGGGGCTTACGCATGCCTTCCTTGCTCGATTCGATAACGAAGTCGAACAGACTCATTGCGGCTTTAACTTCGGCGGCATTTTCTGGTGAGCGGGACATGCCCGGGCCTTTACCGGCGCGGACATTATTGGTCAGGCAGGATATTTTATAGTCCTGCTTGCAGCGTTTTAGCACTTCTATCATGCGCGGACGCACGTTGCCGGCGAGCAGTTTAATGACCTCGTTGCCGGTAATGACATGGCCGGCGGCGCGGGATTCTTTTTCAAAAGCGCCGTCAAAGTCTTCCACCGACATTTGGCTGGATTCAAATTGCGCCCAGGCATTAGTTTCGGGATTAGTGGAGTTAATACCGCGAATAAAGTCTTTCGGGTAGCCGTTTTTTTCTTCAAAACGGTTAAAGGATTCGAAGGGGGAGGAGGTGATAACACCGCCGAAGTCCCAAAGTACTGCTTCTATGGCCATGGCTCGATTTACTCCCAGCAAGGCTTGAGTGGTTTTCCCGCTCAAAAAGAGAGACGGGGCATGAATAAGGGGCCGCTATCATAGGGGCTGGGGCAATGGGCTGCAAATTCAGGCTGCTGAAGCCAAGGGCGCAGGTGATGGGCTGGCGTAGACAGATAGCGCTCAGGCTAATATCCTTGCCGCCCCGCGTGTCGGCTACGGTTTCCACAATTTGGCACCGGCACATTAATTTGTATTGGCACGTTGTTGCTTCGTTCTGTTGTCTTACGTTAAAGAAGGTGTATTGCATGAAACTGGAAGGTATTAAAGTTCTCGATTTGTCCCTGTTTTTACCGGGGCCGCTGCTAACACAGATGATGGCCGACCACGGAGCCGAGGTGATCAAGCTCGAGCCCATTAATGGCGGTGAGCCGAATCGCGAAATTGGCCCCAAGATTGACGGAATGACAGTGTATTTCTCCAATACCCATCGCGGTAAAAAAAGTATTCAGCTCAATCTGAAAACTGACGAGGGCAAAGAAATGGCCCTTAAGTTGGCCGAGTCTGCCGACGTGGTGATTGAAGCCTTCCGCCCCGGTGTTGCCGCCCGTTTGGGTGTCGACTATGAGTCCATTAAAGCCCGCAACCCCGGCATTGTTTACGCTTCATTGTCGGCCTTTGGCCAGACCGGCCCCTATATTAAAAAGCCCGCCCATGATTTGGCGACCGAAGCTTACGCCGGTATTCTCAGTGTCAATTTGGGTTTTGATGGCAAGCCAGCCATCCCCGCCATTCCCAATGCCGATATGCTTTGCTCAATGATGGGCCTTTCCGGTGTGTTAATGGCACTGCTGCGCCGCAAGGAAACGGGCGAGGGTGACTATATTGATTTGGCGATGATGGACTCACTAATTGCCTGTGTGCCGAATAATATGGGTACTGTGTTTAGCGAGAAAAAACCGCCGGTGGTGAAAGAAGAGCGCACCTGGGGCGGTTACGCCATGTATAACATCTACGAAACCAAGGACAATAAATACGTGGTGCTCGGCGCTTCTGAAATGCACTTTGCCATAGAAGTGCTGAATAAAATGGAGCGCCCGGATTTGATCCCCTTCTGTGAGCCGCCCCCCGGGCCGAACCAGAATCCTGTGAAAGAATTCCTCACCGAAACTTTTTTGACTAAAACGCAGGCCGAGTGGATTGTCTGGTTTGACGGTGTCGAGGCCGCTTTTGCACCGGTCAATAATTTACGCGAGGGAGCGGATGATCCACAGATTCGCGCGCGGGAAATGATTATTGAAGACGAGCAGGGGCGTGAGCATATTGGCATTCCCATTAAGTTTAAAAATGAGCCGGGAAAAGTGAATTTCGCTGCCCCCGAGCTGGGCGCCGACAATGAGAGCATCGCCCTTGAGCTAGGTTTTACGGCTGAGCAAATTAAGGCAATGAAAGAGAAGGGCGTTTTCGGTAGTTAATCGTCAGTCGTTAATCAATAAGCAGTGGGCCACCATATGATGGCGGCTCGCGCCTTTTTGTTAGGCCATTTTCAGCAAGGCTAGCAACAAGGTTAATTCTATAACCTTCTTTATTTCCCTCATCAAGCTTTGTGTTTAAGTCAATAGATTGACAATAACCGTTGACTTATCAACGGACTGCCGATAGTCTTCCTGCTTCTATAAATTCTAAATAACTAATTTCAATACCACGCTTTATTCTGTTTGATGCCTCAAGTTGGCCAAGTCAGGTTTGGCATTGAGATTCAGGCCAACTATGACAGCAGTAACGGCAGAAGCTCCCTTCGCACAAGTTCCGCGTTTACCACTAATGATCACGGCATTCGCCATTACTGCCGCCAACTTTATGAACGTGCTTGACCTCACTATTGCGGTGGTGGCGGTGCCGTCTATTTCGGGCACTCTGGGTGCGTCGCCATCACAGGGTACCTGGATACTGACTATCTATAGTGTCTGCCTCGCTATCGTTTTGCCCTTGACGCCCTGGGTGTGTAAGCGCTACGGCGAGGTGCGCACATTTAGCGTATCGGTGATTATGTTTTCCCTCACTTCCTGGGCCTGTGGCATGAGTACCAGTATGGAAATGCTGGTGTTTTTCCGCGCTCTGCAGGGCCTGTCGAGCGGATTAATTGTGCCGCTGTCGCAAACCGTGCTGCTGCGTATCTTCCCCCCTGAAAAACACGGCATGGCGATTGGTTTGTGGAGCATCGCCTCGACCATTGCGCCGGTGCTCGGCCCGGTATTGGGTGGTGTGATTACCGATACGGTGGGATGGCCGTGGATTTTTTATCTGAATATCCCCATCGGTTTTCTCGCCGCGTGGATTGTCTGGACTAGCATGAGCCACATGGAAACGCCTATTCAAAAGGTGCCGGTCGATGCGGTGGGCATGTTTTTATTGGCAAGCACAGTACTGTTGTTTCAACTGGTGCTCGACAAGGGGCATGAGCTTGACTGGTTGGCCTCGGCGGATATTCGCCTGATGCTCAACCTCGCCGTGATCGCCTTCATTGGTTATGTGATTTGGGAGCGCCGCGAGCCCCACCCGATTATTGATTACAGCTTGTGTAAAATACCGGTGTTTGTGTTGGCTTCAATAATGGGCGTTATTTTTAATTTCACCTATTTTGCCAGCACCGTGCTCTACCCCATCTGGATGCAGTCGGCCCTCGGTTACACCGCCACGCTGTCGGGCCTGGTGATGGCCGGCACCAGCGTATTGCCCATTGTCGGTATGATGATGGTGGGCAAAAATATTGCCCGGCTTAATCTGCGCTACCTGATTATTTCCGGCACCCTGATGATGATGTACGCCATCTACCTGCAGGCGCTATCAACCACCAACTCCACCTTTGAGCAGCTTATTTGGGCGCGGGTGGTAATGGGCATTGGCTTCACGCTGATGTTTCCACCGCTGATGGTGATTTCTCTGGGTTCGGTGTCACAGGAGAGAACGGCATCGGCGGCCAGCTTCTTTAACTTCTTCCGCACCATTGCCACCAGTGTCGGCATTGCCGTGGGTATTAGTATCTGGCAGTCGCGCACAGCCTTTCACCGTCAGCGCCTGGTAGAAGACCTCAACCCTCTCAACCCCGCGTTGACAGAAGCCTTCGCCCCCCTGGAGCAATTGAGTGCGGGTAATGAACAAGCGATGTGGGCGATGACCGAGCACCTGGCCAGCGTGCAGGCCTCGACCCTGGGCATCAACGACACCTTTATGGTTTGTGTTTGGGTCATTGTGCCGGTGCTATTTCTGGCGATGTTTATTCCCGCCAAGCTCGGCCCAAAGCCGCCCAATGAGAGCGACGCTGGCTAAACGAGTTTTTTTATTGACCGGGTGATATTGACTAGGGTGAGCCGCTACCGGGTACATCAACATGGGAAATTT
>QNFO01000047.1 GCA_003646355.1 Gammaproteobacteria bacterium | reverse complement strand
CGAGGATATTTTCTCTGGGCACCTTAACCTCATCAAAATAGACAAAATATTGATGCTCAGCATGACTAACCATCGTATCCATCGTATCCCAGGTAAGGCCGTCAGAATCCGTATCGACAACAAACAAGGTCAGGCCCGGCCGCTTACCATCGTCACCGGCACTCGTCCGCGCAACAACCAGCACCTGGTGGGCATCACCGATACCACTAATAAAGAGCTTATTGCCATTGAGGACGAAATGATCGCCCTCCTCCCGAGCAACTGTCTGTATTTTAAACGTGTTGGTTCCCGCATTGGGCTCGGTAATAGCAAAACAACAGCGTTGCTCACCACTCGCTATTGAAGGCAGGCAACGCTCCTTTTGCTCTTTTGTGCCATGACGACTAATTCTCGGCACGGCAATACCCTGGTTCACCACAAAGAACAGCGGTGCAACGCCGTGCTCCGCCAAGCGTTCCTGTAGCAATACCAGCTCCAGCATGCCAAGCCCTGCGCCACCGTATTCGACGGGGGTGTTAATACCGAGAAAACCTGCTTCCCCCAGAGCAGCCCACTGCTCTTTAGGGAAGGTTTTTGTCTTCGCACACTCGACATAATAATCTCGCGGAAAGTCACGAGCGATTTTGTCGGCACTGTCCAGTAACATTTGGTGCTCTTCAGAAAAAGAAAAATCCATGACACAACCTATAATTATTTAATTTTATTAGCTATTTTTCAGCGGCCATAATATCACTGAGCGCTTATAAGCGCGGCAATAAACGCATCGGATCAACCGGCTTACCATTCTTACGAATTTCAAAATACAAGCGCCCATTGTTTTCAGGGTCACCGCCCACTTCTGATATTTTTTGTCCTGCAGCTACCCTCTGCCCTTCCTTAACATACATTTTACGATTATGAGCATAGGCGCTAAGGTAGGTCTCGCTGTGTTTGATAATCAATAACTGGCCGTAAGCCCTCAGCCCCCGGCCCGCATAAACCACCACGCCGGGTGCCGCAGAGCCAACCTTGCGGCCCTTAGCAGACTGAATATTTAAACCTTTAAATACGCGATTGGTATCGTAATGTCGCGATACAGAGCCCTTTACCGGCCACTGCCAACGCCACTTGCCTTTGGGCAAAGAGTAGCTCTTAGGCTGAGTTACACGACGGGGGTTCTTCACCGCTGACTTATTGGCAGCAGGTCGCACATCTTTTATCGGAGGCACTCTTACAGCTTGTGCTGACGTTGAATAAGCGGCTCGCGCCCGGCTCATGTCCAAGGTCAAACGCTGGCCAAGATAAATATTATAGGGCCGCGATAAACCGTTGGCGCGCGCCAAAGAGTCGACGCTTAATTCATAGCGCCAGGCAATCGCGAACAGCGTATCCCCCTGCCCGACGATGTGGTGATTGATTTTCTGACTGGGCGGCGGGGTGCGACTACTGACTGGCGCAGGGGTCGATCCACAAGCCACAAGAAAAAGACAACACACCACAATGAAAATTGCCCACGGGATGGCAACATTCCCCCGGCGAAAGACAAGACCCATCACGGTAGATATTTTCTCGCCCCCAAAATAAAACCTGTCAAAGTGACGCTCGCCTACCACCAATATATTCCAGCAACAGAACCAAAATAAAGCCCACTACCATCAAGCCAAGCGCTGCAGGCAACTGTGCATCGCCGACCACCTGTGCATATTGCGAAGGCGTCAATAAGTGCAAGGCATCAGCATGCCCTTTGCTAGCCGTAATAGTTGTCTCTCGCCAGGGCCAAACCATCACTAGAGAGCCTGCCAAAAACCCCGTTAAGACGGACAACGTCACCCCGTGAAAACGACTCAGTAGCCACGACAGCAGACGTGAAAACAGCATAAGTCCCGCCGCACAGCCGAGGGCAAATATGGTCAACAAGGAAAAATCTGCGCTACTCACAGCCCCGAGAATGACCGAATACATACCCAGTAAAAGAAGAATAAAACTACCGGATATGCCAGGTAATATCATCGCGCAAATTGCCAGCATACCGGCGCCAAAAACAACGAATAATGTCGGCTCAAGCTGAACGGGCGGAGCAAACGCAGAAGCCAGGGCTGCACACAGACCCACGAGCAAAAACAGATACTCCCAAAAACCCTTTCGCACCAACTGTCGCCAGATAAATAAAATAGACGCCACTATTAAGCCAAAGAAGAATGACCACAGTAATAAGGGCTGGTGATCGAGAAGATAGGTGATTAATCGCGCCAGGGTCGCGATGCTAAACAGGATGCCGCTGAACAGTACACTCAAGAAAGTACCGTTAATACGCCGCCAAAAAACCTTCGGCCCGTCACGAAGCAAGCTCGCCAAAGCGAAGGGGGTACAGGCGCGAATAGAGCGAAGTAACTCTTCGTAAATACCTGAAATAAAAGCAATAGTACCGCCAGACACACCGGGTACAACATCCGCCGCACCCATCGCCATACCCTTTAAAAACAGCACAAAATAAGCACGTAAATCCCTCATGCTATGGCGCCATCAACGGGTTATTCCGCCGAGCAAGGGCACAAAACGCACACGCTCAATGACTTCCTCTTCAAATTTCTGGCTATCACCCAGGCGAGATATCACTCGCAGCTCCTGGTGTTCACCAGTGCCTACGGGAATGACTAGCAAGCCATCGGGTGCTAATTGATAGAGCAGCTCATCGGGCACCTGTTCGGGGGCTGCCGTAGCAATAATGCCGTCGTAAGGGGCGTTTTCGGGCCAGCCGACGCCGCCGTCGCTGTGAGCCGTAACAATATTGCGCAGCCGCAACTGGCGAAATAGATTACGCGCTTTAATGAGCAGAGGTTTAATGCGCTCGACGGAATAGACTTCATCCACCAACTGCGCCAGCACTGCGGCCTGATAACCAGAGCCAGTACCAATTTCGAGCACACGCTTTAAAGGCCCACGAGACAGGAGGATCTGTGTCATTAGCGCGACGATATAAGGTTGAGAAATGGTCTGAGCGTGGCCGATAGGTAAAGCCGTGTCTTCGTAGGCGCGATGGGATAGCGCTTCGTCGAGAAACAAATGGCGTGGTGTCACACGAATAACATCAAGTACCTTTTGACTGGTAATTCCTTGATCTCTGAGCCGCTGAACCAGGCGTTCGCGTGTGCGCTGCGAGGTCATACCCACCCCGTCGAAATCCACTGAACCCACCGCACTCCCCCTTTAAATCCAACAAAAATTCAGCACAAAAAAACAGCCGGAACTATAGCACAGGCCCTGGAAACCTCTGATTAATTCTGGACAGAGTAGGGGGGTGAGCTAAAAGTTTTAGATTCACCAACAGTAGGCGCCTTGAGACGACGAAGAAGCTGAATCTTTTAGCCACCAAATACGAGTTCATGGATTGATCAGAGGTTTCCTATGGGCCAGCGTATTCACTTCTAGCAGTTCACGCAGCACACTCGTCGCATAAGTACCGACAGGCAAAGCAAAAGACAAACACAGATCGCGACCCTGCCAGTGCCACTCAAACTGACTCAGGCGCAGCAGTAAATCCCGCCGTTGCTGGTCGAGGCCAAGGTGCTCAAGGGCGTTGCACCAGGGCTGAAAATCAGCCAACACTCGGTTTTCCAGTTCAGCTAACGCCCCCTTCGAAGCACTCCTACCACGCCCCCATAAAGGCCCTTGCGGTATCACCTCAGCGTCCAGCACTTGCGACCAGCTTTGTTGCTTTACCCGCTCTGAAAGTACCTGATTAAACAAATAAGACCGGGCCGCCGAGAGAAATATCCCCTGTCGCCCGCCCATTTTTCGCTGCCGACCACGACGTAATAAGCGATCAGCCTCGACTAAATTCTGCCCCGCTATGCCGAAGCGTTGCTCACCAAAGTAATTGGGCACACCGCTTTTTGCTATTAGCGCCAGGCGCTCATCCAAAATTGCTACGTCAATGGACTCACTCACATTGCGCAGGCGAATGGCGAAATTGTTACCTCGATGGCTACCACGGCGCAATTTACGCTGATGTCTCACCACTTGCAGGACCTCGCAATCCGGTATCGCCAACGGGGACATTCGCCACTCATCAGCATGAGCGACACTGAACCACTGCGTCGTCACCGCATGGCGATCTTTCATGCCGCAAAAACCAATATCGCGCTCGGCAACACCCGCAACCTCCGCCAATGCTGCGGCGATCCAACGCGTATTTTGCCCGCGCTTACGAATTTGCAGACAAACATGCTCCCCCGCCCCGCTAAAACTTGCCTCATCAAACTCTTCAACAACCACAAAGTCTTCAGGCTCTGTCTTTAGCTCGGCAGAACCTGCCAATATTTTATAGGCGTGGGCGAAATTCAGTGGGAATTCAGGACTAAGTTCAGCCATTGAACAGCCCTTCATGCCAATAACTATTTATCAGCCCTCTCCAATTCATCCACCTAGCTGGCAATCTAAACCAGACCCCAATGTGAAGAAACTTCAATCAACTGACTCAAGGAGAACCGTCGCCAAACAGGCGATGCCTTCACCACGGCCAGTAAAACCCAGGGTTTCAGTGGTTGTGGCTTTAACATTCACCTGCTCACAACGGCAAGCCAAATCAGCGGCAATATTCTCAACCATTGCCGCCCTATGAGGTGCCATACGCGGCGCCTGGGCAATAATGGTCAGATCGGCATTGCCCAGCTGCCATTTGTTTTTCGTGAGCAAGGCCATCACCTCGCGCAGCAGATGCCGGCTGCTGATATTTTTGTAACGGGAATCGGTATCGGGGAAGTGGCGGCCAATATCACCCAGCCCCGCCGCCCCGAGCAAAGCATCGCAGAGGGCATGAAGTAATACGTCGCCATCGGAATGGGCGAGTAAAGAGCGACTAAAAGGAATAGTCACACCCCCGAGCACAATAGTCACATCGGACTCAGCCTCGCCGCTAGAAGCAAGCTCATCAAAAGCGTGCACATCAAAACCCTGGCCGACACGAATCACTGCTTATTCTCCTGATTTGTGCTGTTGTTGATAGGCGAGGATGGCCTCTGCCAAAGCCAGGTCAGCGCCGTGGGTGATTTTCAAATTATCGCTGTGGCCTTCAATAATTTCAGCCTGCAGACCGAGACATTCGATAGCGCCAGCCTCATCGGTCGGGCTGATGCCGGCATCACGACAGCCCTGCAAAGCCTTCACCAGCAAACCGTAGCGAAACATTTGTGGCGTCGCTGCTGCCCATAAATGCTCCCGCGATACCGTTTCAATTACTGCGCCAGCCGTATTCATCATTGTTGCAGCAGGGTGTTGCGAGCTGCCAACACGTTTTAACGTGGCGCTCACAGGTGTCGCCAACAGACCACCGACTGGGTGGCCCGCCAAGGTCTCAATCAATAAACGAATATCTGCGACACGTACACAGGGGCGCGCAACATCATGGACTAACACCCAATCGGACTCTTGCGCTTCACCAGCGATACTTTGCAAAGCAAGATAAACCGAATCTGCCCGCTCTGCCCCGCCTGCACAGGTACGAATTTTTGGATGTTTTGAAATTTCGAGGGATTGCCAATAGCTGTCGTCGGGGTTGATGGCCAACACTAATGCCTGGACATCTAATTCAAGCAGCCGTTCGAGGGTGTTTTCGATCACCGTACTACCCGCGAGCGGGGCATACTGCTTAGGACGTTCGCTGCCAAAACGCGAGCCGCTACCGGCAGCGGGAACTATAAACCAATACCTCATAATTGGCGTTTCATAGGCAGGCCTTCGATCGCGAGCGCTTCACAACAGACGGCTCACTGTGAGGCATCTTTTTCAAGCGACATATAAAAGGTTTCGCCTTCTTTAATCATGCCGAGGTCGTGGCGAGCGCGCTCTTCAATACCTTCGAGACCATCTTTGAGGTATCTAACTTTTGCTTCTAGAGCCGCATTGCGCTCTTTCAAAACGCTATTTTCCTGCCGCTGTTCGAGTACCTGTTTTTCAAGGCTAGACTGCTTTAACAGGCCACCCTCACCCAGCCAGAACCAGTATTGGAAAAGCGCCAGAATAAGAATAAGAACGAGCAGCAGCCAGCGCATTCAAACACCCCCGCCACTCATGCTATTTCCTGCCTGTTTCTAAGGGCTAGCTACGAAATTCAGCCTGGCCCCGGTAGGCAGCCGTGCCGTCGAGTTCAGCTTCAATGCGCAACAAGCGGTTGTACTTCGCCACGCGGTCAGAGCGGCACAGAGAACCGGTTTTGATTTGTCCGGCCGACGTTGCCACGGCCAGATCGGCAATAGTGGTGTCCTCAGTTTCACCGGAGCGATGAGAAATCACCACGCTGAAACCGGCATCTTTCGCCATTTGAATAGCATCCAACGTCTCAGACAAAGTACCGATTTGGTTAAACTTGATCAGAATTGAATTGGCAATATCTTCGTCAATGCCACGCTGTAAAATCTTGGTATTAGTCACAAACAAATCATCGCCAACCAGCTGTACGTTATTGCCGATTTTGCGAGTGAGATCAGCCCAGCCCTCCCAGTCACTTTCGTCCATGCCGTCTTCAATTGACAGAATGGGATAGCGCTTAGCCAGATCGGCCAGATAGTTGGCGAACTCTACGGCGGAAAACACTTTGCCTTCACCAGAGAGGTGGTACTGACCATCGCGATAAAACTCAGATGCTGCGCAATCCAGCGCCAGCATAATGTCTTCACCCAGGGTATAACCGGCATTGGCTACCGCCTCGGCAATCACTTCAATGGCGGCTTCATTCGATGGCAGGTTGGGGGCAAAGCCGCCCTCATCACCTACTGCTGTATTTAAGCCGCGAGCTGAAAGCACCTTTTTCAGGCTGTGAAAAATCTCGGCACCCTGGCGCAGCGCTTCGCTAAAGGTGGTCGCCATAACGGGCAGGATCATAAATTCCTGAATATCGACATTGTTGTCGGCATGTTCACCCCCATTGATGATATTCATCATCGGCACCGGCATGGTGTACTTCAATGGTGTGCCATTCACATCGGCGATATGTTGGTAAAGAGGGATGTTTTTAGCCACCGCTGCTGCTTTCGCCGCCGCCAGCGAAACGGCCAAGATGGCATTAGCGCCGTATTTGGCTTTATTCTCAGTGCCATCGGCTTCAATCATCAAGCGGTCAAGCTCACGCTGATCACAGGCATCTTTGCCTAACAGCAGCTCTCGAAGGGGGCAATTCACATTGCTTACGGCGGTCAAGACACCTTTGCCTAAATAGCGACTATCATCGCCATCGCGCAACTCCAGGGCTTCACGTGTGCCGGTAGAGGCGCCCGAGGGCACACAGGCACTGCCCACTGCGCCGCACTCGAGAATCACATCGGCATTAATAGTGGGATTACCCCGTGAATCGAGCACTTCATAGGCTCTGATATCAGCAATTTTGGTCATGGTATTTCCTTGTCAGTACTTACTTTTGAGCGGCTAAATTTTAGCGATTGTTTGTCAGGCCGTATCGAGGGGCGGCATCTGTTTAATCAGGTCATCGACAGCCTTTACCTGCTGTAAAAACGGTTCGAGTAAGGATAGTTTGAGGGCACTGGGACCATCGCACAGCGCTTTATCGGGGTCCGGATG
>QNFO01000046.1 GCA_003646355.1 Gammaproteobacteria bacterium | reverse complement strand
AGTTATCCCAGCGGGTGCTGTCGAGATGGTGGTTTTGATAGGTTCTGTCGTGTACGGGTAATTTTGGCTTCATTTTGTATTCTGCTTTTTTATTGTTGGATTAATTAGCAAAATCGAAGAAAGGCTACTCTTCCCTCATGACTCGCTGTAAATACCTCCATGTACGCTCGGTGTCGGCATCCCTGCCTCCGACGGTTATGAGTAAAGAGTACCCTTTCCAGTCGTAGGAAGTCATTAGGGTGTTGGCTTAATAAGTTACTTGGCGGGCTTAAAACCCCTCGTCGAGATCAGCATACCTGACAATGCGTGGCTCGCCGCTATCGGCACCGACTTCAATAATACTGTGACAGCAGTTGTGCATACGCGGCGGCTCCCAGAAGCGGCTCAGGGGGCGGCCCTCGTAGTGGGATAGCACAGACTTTATCCACGCGCCGTGGCTGACCAGTGCGATCTCCATCCCCGCGCAATCGTTGAGGATGATTTCAACAGCGGCCAGAGCGCGACGCTGCAAGGCATGGAAAGTCTCCGCGCCCTCCACGTTAAAAATGTCGGGCGTATTGCGAAAGGCGAAAACGGCTTGTGGCTCTACTTTCTCAATATCGGCATAGAGGTAACCCTCCCAGCGGCCGAGCATAATTTCACGCAAATCATCCTGATAACTTACCGGTTGTTCACAGTGGCTCAAAGCGAGGGCTGTAGTCTGGCGTGCGCGGGTGCTGGAGCTAGAGAAAACCCGATCAAAGTTAGTGGCAGCGAGCTTCTTTTGTAGTTCAACAGCTTGTTGCTGGCCCAGCTCGCTGAGTACGGATTCCAGTTGGCCCTGAACGCGGCCCTCGGCATTCCAGTCGGTTTCGCCGTGGCGGATAAGATGTAGTCTGGTCATTTTTTCTCGATGCTTATCAATGGCTAAAAAGACGGCCTGGCTTGAGCCATTGACCGGCCTGTTTATTTAGCGCTGCCTTGTAATGGACTATAAAGCCGAATGTTCCAGCCGCTCTGCCAGCCAGACCTTGATAATTGATTGTCGGGTGACACCAAGGCGTGAAGCCTCTTTATCCAATGAATCAATCATCCAGATGGGGAAGTCGACATTCACCCTCTTTTGCGCCTGGTTGGGACGCTTGATAGTAGACAGGTCTAAATTGTCGATAATGTCGGCTGTATTTTCATCAAACTTTTTGTCGAAATCTTTAGCTCTCATATAATGCTACCTCAGTCTGTCGGGATCGTCGCACAGAAATAATCCTGATCTTAGGCTCGCGGTATGTTGTTACAGCGGACCAGTGTTTGCCTTTAATCATGCCAATAACGAGTAATCTCGGTTCGTCGTCAGAACTGGCTTGAATTTCAATTAAACGAGAGTCTAGCCAAAGAGATTGAGCGTCGACAAAATCAATACCATGTTTAATAAGGTTCGAGAGGCTTTTGTTCTGATCAAACTCGAATTCGCGCATGGTATAAAAAATATACCATTATTAAGCTTTTCGCAAGTTCGCTTAAGGCGCTAGCTGGTTAATCACCCAGCTCTTATCTTCATCAAGACTGTACTGATAACGATCATGCAGCCGGCTCTCCCCACCCTGCCAAAACTGAAACTCCTCGGGCACCACGCGAAAGCCACCCCAAAAGTCAGGCGTGGGTATTTCACCGTGGGCGAATTTTTCTTTCATCGCCATAAACTGGCCTTCAAGAGCTTGTCGTGAAGTTAATCGCGAGCTTTGCTTCGATGCCCAGGCGGCCAGTTGGCTGTCTTTGGGGCGACTGAGAAAATATTTCAACACCTCTTTGCGGCTGACTTTTTCGACCCTGCCGCCGATGCTGACCTGGCGGTCGAGGAAAAACCATGGAAAATGCAGGCTGGCGTTGGGGTTGTGGGCGATGTCGTGGGCCTTGCGGCTGCCGAGGTTGGTGTAAAAAACAAAGCCGCGTTGATCAAAACCTTTTAATAGTACGGCGCGGTGCCAGGGTTTGTTGTCGGCACCGACGGTGGCAATGGTCATCGCCGTGGGATCTTTGATGGGTGATTGGCAGGCCTGGTCGAGCCAGCGTTGAAACTGCCCGAAGGGATTGTCGAGCAGAGATTCACGACTAAGTCGGCCGTAGTCGTATTCCCTGCGTGTATCTTCAATAGTCTCAGTCATCCGGTTAACTCGCGGCGAGGCCTCCGTCCAGAGGTACGACGGCACCGTTCATGAAGCTATTGTCTTTTGAGCAAGCCCAGAGCATTGCCTGGACAATTTCTTCGACCTCGCCGAGCCGCTTCATGGGGTTGCCAGCCATGAGGTTTTCGCGGCTTTTTCCGCCCGCAGCTTTAAGGCTGTTTTCAACCAGTGGTGTTTTGGCAAAGGCGGGGCAAATAGCATTCACGCGAATATTCATTTTGCCGTATTCGAGGGCGGCTGACTTGGTCAGCCCGATAACACCGTGTTTACCCGAGGAATAAAGGCTTAAAAAGGGTGAGCCCATTAAACCGGCGGCAGAGGCGACGTTGAGAATGACCCCGGCCCCCTGCTCGACCATCTGCGTTAGTTCGTATTTCATGCAGAGGAAAACACCTTTCTGATTGACGCCGTTGGTCTGGTCCCAGTTTGATTCATCGAGCTGGTGCAGACGTTTTTTAGGGTGGGAGATGCCGGCGTTATTAATGGCGATATCGAGTTGGCCATACTTTTCAACACAGGCAGTGACAAAGGCCTTAACTTGCTCGTTGCTGCTTACGTCGCAGGCCATGGCCAGGGCTTCGCCACCCTTGGCTGCAATGTCATCGGCAACAGCTTGCACGGCGGCGGCATTAATATCGCAGAGTGCGAGTTTGGCACCGGCTTGCGCAAAGCGTTGGGCCGCGAGTTCGCCAAAGCCACTGGCGGCGCCGGTGATGAGTACTACCTGGCCGGTAAAGTCGTAGCGTGTGTGCATTTTGTTTTTATCTCCCTACCTGGTTTTTTTATAAGCTCATGCCACCATCGACGATGGTGCAGGTGCCGGTTGTGTAGCTGCCCGCATCGGACACTAAATAAAGCACGGCGCCGGCCATTTCTTCGGGCTCGGCGTGGCGGCCCATGGGAATTTTTTCCATTAACTGCTTATGAATATCTTCATGGGTAAACAGCGCGCCAGCAAATTTGGTTTTGGTCAGCCCGGGTAGCAGGGCGTTGACGCGGATATTGTCCGGACCACATTCAATGGCGAAGGTCTTGGTCATGCTGACAATCGCCGCTTTGGAGATGGAGTAAATACCCTGCTGTGGCCCGGGTGAGAGGGCGTTAATGGAGGAGGTGTTAACAATGGCACCGCTGCCCTGCTGGCGCATTAATTTACAGGCGGCGGTGGACATATAAAAATAGCCACGAATATTCACGTCGAGGGTTTTCTGGAAAGAGGCGAGGTCGGTGTCGACCACGTGGCCAAAATAGGGGTTCGCCGCAGCGTTATTGACGAGAATTTCCAGCCGCCCGTGGGTGCTGGCGATATGTTCGAAAATGGCGTCGATTTGTTCCATGTCGCCGATGTGACAGGGGAAGGCCTCGGCACTGCCACCGGCGGCAGCAATTTCGTCGACCACCTTTTGACAGCCCTCAACCCGGCGGCTGGAAACGATGACGTGAGCGCCCTGCTCAGCGAGGAGTTTGGCAATGGCTTCACCGATGCCTCGGCTAGCGCCGGTGACCAGAGCAATTCTGCCTGTTAAATCGAATAGGTTTGTGGCCATTTTGTGTTCCTGAAAGTAATTAATTTTGACGCGTTTAAATTGACATTAACAGGTGGCCACCATCAATGGGCAGGGCAACACCGTTGATAAAAGAACTCGCATCACTGGCCAGTAAAAGTAGCGGTGCATTCATTTCGCGCATTTCACCCAGTCGTCTGGCAGGTGTTGAGTCGATGTATTTTTTACCCGCTTCGCTCTCAAAGTACTCGCTGTTCATTTCGGTTTTGAAATAACCGGGGCAAATGGCGTTAACGCGGATCTTTTTATCGGCCAGTTCCAGCGCCATGTGTTTGGTGAGCTGAATAACTCCGGCTTTGGAGGCGGAGTAAACACCGTGACCGAGGCTGGTAGCAAGGCCCAGTACCGAGGAAATATTGACGATGGCGCCGCCATTGCCTGCGCTCGCCATGCGGCGGGCGGCTTCGGCGGCGACAATCCACGCGCCTTTTAAGTTGGTGTCGACGACGAAATCCCAATCGGCTTCGCTGGTTTTATGCACCATTTTTGGCGCGGCAACACCGGCGTTATTAATCAGCACGTTAACCGTGCCGAAGGCTTGCTCGGCGGCATCAAAGGCGGCGGCAACGCTGTCGACCTGAGTCACATCCATGGCGACGGCCAGAGCCTCGCCACCGCTGGCTTTGATTTCGCCAACCAGTGTTTGCAGCTTGTCTTCACGGCGTGCGCCGACCACAACTTTGGCGCCAGCCTCGGCCAGTACACGGGCAAAGTGATTGCCAAAACCGCTAGAGGCGCCGGTAATAAGGGCGACCTTTCCTTTTAAATCAAAGGCTTGTGCGTTGAGTGCGTTGCTCACGAAATTTCCTCATCGGGTTTGATAATCACTTTGCCCATCACATTGCGGCCGGTGACATATTTAATGGCGTCGATGCCTTTTGACAGGGGGTAAACGGTATCAATAATGGGCTTTACGGTGCCCTCTTTCACCCAGGCAAAAAGCTCGCGCATATTAGCGGCGTGAACCTCTGGCTCATTCTGGGTAAATTGTCCCCAGAAAACACCGACCACGGAATAGCCTTTGACCAATGTCAAATTGACCGGCAGTTCGGGGATGCGGCCGGAGGCAAAGCCGACGACTAGCAGGCGGCCATTCCAGGCCATGGCGCGGGAGCAGATGTCGAAGGCGTCGCCGCCAACCACATCGTAAACCACGTCGGCACCGCGGCCAACAGTGTGTTCTTTAATAGCGGCTTTGAGGTCTTCTTTGCTGTAGTTGATGCCGATATCAGCACCTTGCTGTTTGGCAAAGGCGAGCTTCTCATCACTGGAGCACACGGCGATAACCTTGGCGCCAATCGCCTTGCCGATTTGTACGGCAGCTGTACCTGTGCCACCGGCAGCGCCGAGCACTACCAGCGTTTCACCAGCTTTGAGTTGACCCCGTTGGCGCAGTGCGTGGTGGGCCGTGCCGGTTGCGCCGAGCAATGCAGCCCCCAGATCATGGGACATAAAATCGGGTAGTGGCGTGGCTATCGCGGCGGGCAGGACAATTTTTTCGGCATAGGCGCCAAAGTCGGGGCTCAGGCTGATAAGCCGGTCGCCAATGGCCCAGTTGCTGACATTACTGCCCAGGGCGATAACATCGCCGCAAATTTCGGAGCCGGGTGCAAAGGGGCACTCGGGCTGGAATTGATACTTGCCCTCGACCAGCAGGCCGTCGGGAAAGTTAACGCCAATGCCTTTCACCGCGACGAGAATGTCATCGGGGCCGGGCACGGGGTCGGGCATATCGCGGTAGTTGAGGTCGTCGACCTCACCATAGGCTTCACAAACTAGAGCTTTCATTGTCTTTCCTTGTTTTCTCTACGGTCAGGCTTAAGGTGTGATGACCACTTTGCCTTTTACATTCCTGCCGGTGACATATTGAATCGCTTTAACACCCTCGCTGAGGGAAAAAGTCTTGTCGATAACGGGCACCACTTTGCCGGCTTCAAACCACTCCAGCAGTTCGACCATATTGGCCGCGTGATCGTCGGGCTGCTTTTTGGTGAAGGTGCCCCAGAATACGCCGACCACGGAATAGCCTTTCACCAGCGTCAGGTTGACCGGCAGTGTGGGAATGCGGCCGGAGGCAAAGCCGACAATCAGCAGACGCCCGTTCCAGGCCATAGCGCGGGAGCAAGTATCGAAAGCATCGCCGCCCACGGCGTCGTAAACCACGTCGGCACCACGGCCGCCGGTGTGCTCTTTAATGGCGGCCTTGAGGTCTTCGGTGCTGTAGTTAATACCTTCATCGGCACCTTGGGATTTAGCAAAGGCGATTTTTTCATCGGTTGAGCAAACAGCGATCACCTTGGCGCCCATGGCTTTGCCGATTTGCACGGCGGCAAGACCGGCACCGCCCGCAGCGCCAAGCACCACCAGTGTTTCGCCGGGCTTGAGCTGGCCCCGTTGCTTGAGGGCGTGATGGGAGGTGGATGTGGCACAGAGTAGCGCTGCGCCCTGCTCAAATGACATGGAAGGCGTCATTTTGTAAATGTCATCGACGGCAACGGCGACCTGTTCGGCGTAGGCACCGTAGCTGGTGTGCCAGCCGAAGATTTTGTCACCCACGGCAAAACTTGTCACACCTTCACCGAGAGCGGCGACGGTGCCGGCAAACTCGCCACCGGGCATAAAGGGAGTTTCGGGCTTGGCCTGATATTTACCCTCGACCAGCAGGCCGTCGGGGAAGTTGACGCCAATGGCTTTAATATTAATAAGAACCTGGCCGGGGCCGGCTTCTGGATTGGGCATGTCGCGGTAAACCAGATCGTCGACTTTGCCGTAGTGTTCACATACGAGTGCTTTCATAATCTTCTCTGTCGTTTTTCAAGCCTTCCTGAGGAAGGCCTCTATTTTATTGTTATGACCTTAAACGCGACCCTGTTCCGCCAGGTATTCCATCGCGATTTCAGCCATGGGACCGGCCATTTTGCCGTAGGCCAGTGCTTCTTCGTTGGAGGCCGTGCCGTCTAAATAGCGCTTCATAATGCCCTGCAAGATGGCGGCAAAGCGGAAGAAGCTGAAGGCCAGGTAGAAGGTCCAGTTGGGTATTTCGCTGATGCCCATGTTTTTGCAGTAGGCGGCGACGTACTCTTCTTCACTGGGAATACCCAGCGCTGCGCGGTCGACGCCGCTGAGTCCGGCGAGGTTGCCCAGTGCCGGATCGGCGGGCATGCGCAACTGCATGCACTGATAGGCGATGTCGGAGAAGGGGTGGCCGAGAGTCGATAGCTCCCAGTCCAGCACGGTGATTATCTCGGCTTTGCCGGGGGCGAAGATGATATTGTCGAGACGGTAGTCGCCGTGGATCAGACTCACCCGGCCATCGTCTTCGGGCATATTGGCGGGCAGCCAGGCCATGAGTTTTTCCATGGCGTCGATGTTTTCGGTTTCGGCACCGCGATACTGCTTGGTCCAACGGCTTAGTTGGCGTTCGAAGTAGTTGCCGGGTCGGCCGAAGCTTTCGAGATCAGCTTTGACGATATCGACACTGTGCAGAGCGGCCAGTACTTCGTTCATTTTCGCGTACATGGGTGCGCGCAGGCCTTTGTCGACCTCGGTGAGCTGGGCGTCCCAGAAAATATCACCGTCGATGAAGTCCATGATGTAAAACATGCTGCCGATAATAGAGTCGTCGTCACAGAGCTTGTGCATGGTAGGTACGGGCACACCGCTGCCAGCCAGTGCCGACATGACGCGGAATTCGCGATCCACGGCGTGGGCGGAGGGCAGTAACTCGCCCGAGGGCTTGCGGCGCAGCACGTATTTTTTGCTGTCGGTGGTGAGCATGTAAGTGGGGTTGGATTGCCCGCCGGAAAACTTTTCAGCCGCGAGGAGTTTTCCGAAGCCGGTAATATTGTCCGCCAAATAAGCGCCCAGTGTATCCATGGGCAGGCT
>QNFO01000045.1 GCA_003646355.1 Gammaproteobacteria bacterium | reverse complement strand
TCGCCGATGGTAGGGCGCAGCGGAAATTTAGGATCGTACTGGGCGCTGGCCTGTACGAAAGTCGGTGGCGCGACGATGCCTTTAACGTCGGTGCCACTGGCATATTCAGCGTCATGGTAAATGGCGTTGTTGTCACCGACGGAGCGGGCAAACAACATGATTTGGCTAGCATCAACGGGGAATTTAAATTCCGCCATAGCTTTTCTCCCTCTTTATATTAATTAGCGTGTTATTTTAATTGTTAAGTTTGAGTGTATTTATTCTCTTTTTAAGGGGCTTCATTACTCATGATAATCGTGCTGCTGGCGCCAAACATACCGCCGACACCATGACATACAGAAATATTTGCACCGTCAACCTGGGCCGGCGCAATGCCGCGCATTTGTCGCACACTTTCCTGCAGGGCGTACATGCCGTACATACCCGAGTGCATATAGCTCAGGCCGCCGCCATTGGTGTTCATCGGTAGTGAGCCACCGGGTGCGGTGTTGCGCTCCCAAATAAAATCACCAGCCTCGCCGGGTTTTACAAAACCGAGATCTTCCAGGCCGTAAATGGGCAGGTGGGCGAAGGCATCGTAGATCATCAAATGGTCGACTTCGCTGTGGCTAATACCGGCTTCACCAAAGGCTTTTTGGCCCGATACTTTAAAGGCGCTCGACGAGGTGAAGTCCTTCATCTGGCTAATCATGGGTGTCTCGACACTTTCGCCGGTGCCGAGCACGTAGACGGGTTTGGTCGGAAAATCTTTTGCCCGTTCGGCCGTAGTTAAAATCAGTGCGCCCCCGCCGTCGGTGACCAGACAGCACTCGAGAATATGAAAGGGATAGGCGATCATTTTTGAGGCGAAGACATCTTCAATAGTGATAGGGTCCTGGTGAGTGGCGCGGGGGTTCTTGCCTGCCCATTCGCGTTGTACCACGGCGACATTGGCCAGTTGTTCGTGAGTCAGGCCTAGGTCCTTCATATAGCGCAGCACGGGAATGGTGAACATGGTTGGCGGGCCCATGCAGCCGTAGGGAATTTCAAACTGACCGCCCAGGCTCGCCTGATTATTGCCCATGGCTTTACTGCCGACCCATGAGCGACCACTCTCGCCGTGGGTGATGAGTACGGTGGTGCACAGGCCTTCGTTGATGGCCGCAGCGGCATGGCGCAGGTGAATCATAAAGGAGCAGCCGCCAACCATGGTGCCGTCGACCCAGCTCGGGGTGATACCCAGGTAGTGGGCGAGGTCGGTGGGCCATTCGGCGGCGCAGGCGATGCCGTCAATGTCTTTTGGTCCCAGGCCGCACTCGGCCATGGCGTTTAAGGCCGCATCGGCGTGCAGCTGAATTTGCGACATATTGGGAATCTTGCCCAACTCCGTAGTTTCCGCAGCACCGACGATGGTAATAGAACCCGGCTTCATACGTCACCTCCTGCGCCAGTGGGTTTGAATTTCACCAGGGTGATGTCATCGGTCACGGCATCGAAGACCACTTCAAGGGGCATATCGAGTACTAGCGCTTCGGGTGTTTGTTCGACCTCGACAATATTACTCATCATGCGCGGGCCTTCATCTAGCTCGACCACGGCGATGGAATAGGGGCCTTCAATCCAGCGCGGTGGACGGTGGTTGATGACATAACTGTAGAGACGGCCTTTGCCCGATGCCTGAAAAATAGTAACGGCGCGTGATGCGCATTCGGGGCAAAAGGGGCGCGGTGGAAAATAGATGTGCTGACAGCCATCGCATTGTTGCAAGAGTAGCTCACCAGCGCGGGCACCGTCCCAGAAGTGCTGGGTTTCCGGTGTCGGTTTGGGCAGGGTTTTTGGGTTTACAGCCACGACATTACCTCGTGAAGAACTTTATTATTAGTTGGTTTTAGCTTGTCTGACAGGGGCAATTATAGAGCTACCGCCCTCAGCGTGTTAGCCGTGGGCGGTGTCGACATTATGATACTGGGCAATGGTTTATAAGGTCTGAGCGAGTGGGCCACGCAAGAGCTTGCCGGGGTAGGTGCCGGTGTGTTCGCCGTCGCGCATTAAGACCACGCCGTTAACAATCGTGGCGGAAATACCCTCGGCCTTTTGCACTAAACGCCGTGCCCCGGTGGGTAGATCGTGCTTTACCTCGGGCATTAAAGGGTTGATGGTATCGGGATCGAAAACATTAATGTCTGCAGCCATGCCTTCTTTAATCAATCCTCTGTCGTCAAAACCCCAGGCAGCGCCGGTGTCGTGGGTGATCATTTTAATGGCTTCTTCCAGGGTGAACGCGTTTTCCTCTCGCACCCAGTGAGCGAGCACGTGAGTCTGCAATGACGAATCCATGATCTGTGACACGTGGGCACCGGAGTCAGAGAAGGTGACTACCGACCGTGGGTGGCGCATCATTTCCAGCACATGATCCTGATTTTCGTTAAACAAAGGCTGGCGGAAGAAGACTTTCATGTCGTGTTGCAGGGCGATTTCTATCATCGCATCCACCGGGTCCATATGCAGTTCTTCGGCGATCTCGGCAACGGTTTTGTGTGGGCCTTTAATGCTGTCCATCACCAACAACCAATTGTAGTCAGGGCGGCGCATCTCGGCACCAACACCTTGAGATTCTTGATGGCTGGCACTTGCGGATTCCACCAAACGGGCACGCATGGCGGGGTCTTCCAAACCGGCTTTCTGCTCGGCTAATGACAGCTCGCGGAACTCTTTCCACACCGGGAATTTATCAAAGGGCAGGCGGGTTTCAAAAGACATCATCACATTGAGAGCGCGGCTGTGAACTTGCGCGAACATCGTGCCGCCCAGCTCGGCAGTTTCGTTCAGCAGGTCGAAATAGGGCGGCCAGATTTCAGGGGCGCGACGGGCACTGAACATGCCCCAGGTAACGGGACGGCCGGATTCTACGGCGAGGTCGCGTAAGCGTACCTGGTATTCACGCTGTGCTTCGGGGGAGCGCCCGGCCTCTTCACTGGCAATTTCGAAAATACCGGCGTCGAGTTCACTCATTACACCAACCAGTTCTTTCACTTCATCCCAGGTAGCCAGTCGGCTGGAAACGGGGCGACCCTCAGGGGTTTGGTGGTTGCGGGTGCGTGAGGTTGAAAAGCCGATGGCACCGGCGCGAATGGAATCGGCCAGCTCTTTTTTCATAATTGCCATATCGGCTTCGGTAGCTTCGTCGGTAAAGGCGCGCTCACCCATGGCGTAGGTGCGCAGGGCAGAGTGGCCGACATAGCCACTGTAATTAATACCTTTAGGTAGCTTTTCGAGGGCATCGAGGTATTCGGGATAGGTCTCCCATGTCCAGTCGATACCGGCTTCCATCGCCGCACCGGAAATGTCTTCGGCGCGCTCGAGATTGCGTACCACCAGGTGTTTATCTTTGGCGGCACAGGGGGCCAGCGTAAAGCCGCAGTTACCCATCACCACGGTGGTAATGCCGTGCCAGACAGAACAAGTGCCCAGGGGGTCCCAGGAAATTTGTGCATCCATGTGGGTGTGGCCGTCGATAAAGCCGGGGGTAACCACTTGTCCTTTAGCGTCGATGGTCTCAGTCGCATCGCCATCGACAGTACCAACAGCGGTAATAATGCCGTCTTTAATGCCGACGTCGGCGTTGAAACGAGCGGCGCCAGAGCCGTCGATAATGGTTCCATTTTTGATGATTAGGTCGTAATTCATTTTTATAGCTCCCGATGCTCTCTGCAGGCATCGCCAGTTTAAGAAATTGTTGACTAAACGCTATGGCGGCTAAGGGCTGTGTGCTGTTATTTGCCGACACGCCACAGGTTTTATTGTTAAATTTATTGCTCAGAGCATAAACCACAGCTAGCGTGAATGCCATGCCTGACGAGCCCGTTGCTATTTCTGGACAGGTATAAGCCCCTGAAAGATTAGGGCCATTGTTGTGAAAACTTAAAAAGGATGTTGTATTTCGTGGCTCTTTACCTGTAAAAAGTGCCTCCGGTCATTTAATAGAACGCTCAGTTGTAATAGATGACATGGTTAAAAATAATTACACTATTGTTTAAGGGCACTTTTTGAAATCTTTATTTGTTGAAGAAAATGGCTATTACATGCCCACAGAGCATGCGGCCAGCCCCTGGGGGCCCGTCACTATTCACGGTGGTGCCTCTGCCGGTTTAATGACGAGTTTAATGGAGGAGCAGTTCCCCACCGATAGCATGCAATTGGCGCGTTTGACGGTGGATCTTTTCCGCCCCGTGCCGATGGCACCACTTGAGCCTCGCAGTCGTATTATTCGCGATGGGAAGCGGATAAAAGTGTTGGAAGTGTCGTTATTTCACGAGGGCCAGGAGATATGTCGTAGCAATGCCTTGATCGTCGAAAAGCAAGATATTGTGCTGCCGATACATGCTCGCTTGCCTGAGCTGCCACCACAAAAAATTATCGATGCTTTTGCCCAGGACGAGGTGATCGGTATTAATGCCATCAATAAAGCGGCAGGCGTTGAATATCCGCCCGGCCTACACACATTAATTCCCTTAAAGCCGGTCTTTCTTAATCTGGGTGTCGGGCGAGGTTGCTCCTGGGTGCGTCTGCCTTTAGCGGTGCGAGAGGGTGTTGAAAATTCGCCGCTAGTGAGTGTTGCCACCCTGTCTGATTTTAGCAATGGCTTTGCCCAGCTGTATTTAAGCCCCGAACAAGGATTTATTAATGCCGACATTACGCTGAACCTGCACCGCATGCCGGTTGATGACTGGATTGCCATCGACGCCCACGCCCGTGCTCAGCCTAATGGTATCTCGATGGTTGAGACCGTGCTCTACGATCAGTACGGCATGATAGGGCGGGTCAGTCAGTCGAATGTGACGATGAAAACCTACAATAAGTAATGATCAGCAGGTAGCTTTCTGATGGTTTTTTCTTTGATTAGTTGGGCTGCCTGATAAAAGCCTGAGAATTCAGGGTGACAATTAATATTGGCATTGTCGGCCTTGTGTAATAAAGTTGCACCAGCATTGTTGTAATTCGTTAATTGATGATATTTGTCAATACGTTTATTGAAATCCTTTGCTATATATTGTCTACCGATTGATAACTACATAAAAAGGAACATCGTATGGATATTCAGTGGGAAAAAAGATCTATTATTCAGGGCTTCAAAGGTGTGCTCAGTGTTGGCCTTCTGGCCGCCGCTGTGGGTGGCTCCGGTTTTGCCGTAGCCGAGAAGGCTGTAGCTGGGAAAGATGACTTCAAGCATTATTGTGCTTCTTGTCATGGCGTGAGTGGTAGTGGTGATGGTCCCGTTTCAGGGTCGCTTAAGAATTCGCCCGCCGATCTTACCGGGTTAGCTGCAGCAAATGGAGGCACTTTCCCTAAAAAGCACGTGACGGACGTAGTGCAGGGGAATAAGGATTATGACCAGAAGTTCCGAACCAATGGTCCCTCTGATATGCCCGTATGGGGGAATGTTATTTATGATGACAGCGATGGCAGAGTTAGCATCGCCAACGCTCGCATTAATAATATTGTGAACTATATTGAGTCGCTGCAGAAATAGTCTGTAATTTCTTTATCTGTATCTAATTAACCCCATGTGAAATAGTTTGTTTTGCATGGGGTTTGATCTATCTGATATTCATCGATTAGCTAGGCTTGTTCAAGCTTGGCAATAATTTGTGCATGGTATCTGTGTGCACGCTCTTCAGAAAAGTGGTCGAGAAATAATATCGAAAAGCCCAATAATATATGGCCAGCCCGGTGGCTCTGCCGTTGGCGGTGGGTAGAAAAAGAAAGAGGGCAATGCCGACAGTAATTAACGCTGACATACCGTATAGGGTGTAGGGACACCACTTTATAAAGCCTTCCGTTCGCATTTTTTTACTGGCAATAAATTCGCTGGGGCTGGCATCAAAGGCTTGCTGGTAATCGACAGTGCGTTTTTCATTGGTGAAAATTAAACCCGCTCCCGTAGCACTTGCCAGTAAGCCGGCCAATAGAAAAGGCAGGAACATGGCTTTGGCAAAAGCTGTGCTGCCAGTTTTCCAATAAATAAACGCTAACAGGCAAACACAAATGCCGAATAATAAATAAAGCCGGCCTTCGAATATTTCGCCTTTTCACCATTGCAGACTGCTGGTGATTATTTTCCTATAAACGCTCTGTTAATTATTTTTTTAGGTGATGATTTATTTGCGTGACTTAAGCTTTATCAATCAGGGTGTCTTTTGCTGAATTGATTTTGGCGGCGAGATAATCATTGCCGCCTCTGTCGGGGTGTAGTTTCTGAATCAGCCGCTTGTGGGCTTTAATGATTTCTTCTTTACTGGCCCCTTCTTTAAGGCCGAGAATTTGCCAGGCTTCACTGGTCGCTGTTGCGGTGTCGGGCGGGCTGTATTGCTGTTGATACTGCTTATTATTGGTGTTGTGGAAGCGGCGGGCCAGATAGGCACTCAGTAGTCGAGCCGCCTGGGGGTCGTCTCCGCGCCATTGGGCGAGTAGGGGGTCGAGTTGTTCACGGCTTAAAGAAGAGAGGTTCTGCCCTGCGAATTCCCCTTTCAGTACCTTGCCATCAATGCTGCCATTACCAATATTGACTTTAATTTCCAGGGATTCTGAACGTAGTGTCGGGCCAAACTTGGGGCCGCGGCTGCGTTGCCAGGCCTGCAGCATGGGCAGGGCGCGCATTAGTAAACCGGCAGAGTTTTTCAGTAGGGGTAGGAGGCCGGCGAGGGCGGCGGCTAGCCAGTGAGCGCGGCCGCTGAGTACCAGCGCGAGGGTGACACCGAAAAGGCCAATAAAAATGAGTCGCCACAGCGCGGCTTTGCGCTCTTTTTCAGGCTTTTTTTGCAGGGCTTTGGCCTGTTGAATGAAATACCAAACAATAAAGGCGACGGCGATAAGTAGGATTAAACGTGGCATAAATGATCGTTAGCAACTGGGGGCCAACACTATACTGTTGAATAGCGCCGCTGTTAATCGCCTTTTGCACGGGCGACTAGTAACTAGCCTGGCAAATAACGCATTAATAAAGCGTGGGAGTCGACATTACTCAAGCTAGTGTCGGCAATGGGGATGCGCACCACATGACCGGAGCCGGGGGCAGCGCTCATTGCCACGCCATCGGTGTTTTCCAAATCACTGAGTTGAAAGGTGTGATTGCCCTGGGGCGTAATCAATTCCAGGGTGTCGCCTCTTTCAAAGCGGTTTTTTACTTCAATGGTCAACCAGCCGTTTTGAGTATCGGTATCGACAATTTCACCAACAAACTGTTGCTGACTATTACTTGACGCCCCTTTGACATAGTTCTGATAGGACTCAGGCACATGGCGACGGTAGAAACCCTCGGTGTAACCGCGATTGGCAAGGTGGTCGAGTTCACCCATTAAGCTCATATCAAAGGGCTTGCCGTTGACGGCTTCGTCGATAGCGCGGCGATAGGTTTGTGCAGTGCGGGCCACGTAGTAGTGGGACTTGGTACGGCCTTCAATTTTCAGAGACTGAATGCCGAGATCGATCATGCGCGGCACATGCTGCACGGCGCGTAGATCCTTCGAGTTCATAATATAGGTGCCGTGCTCGTCTTCGTAGGCGGGCATGAATTCGCCGGGGCGATTGGCTTCCTGAAGCAGTACCAGGGGTGGCTCGTCAAAGCCCTGGGTGCTGGCGGGCTCACCCGCTTGTTCGGTTGAGTCACCGGGATTCCAGGCTTGCACCTTGGGGTTCCAGCCTTGAACACTGGGATCGACCGGCGTGATATTACCGGT
>QNFO01000044.1 GCA_003646355.1 Gammaproteobacteria bacterium | reverse complement strand
ATTTTTCTATTCAGTTTCAAAAATGCCAGTGACTTCCCCCTGCAGGAACTCTCTACTTTGCCCGGGTAATAGATCGGGGTCTAAAGCCAGCTTGCCGATAGATAGGCGATGCAGTTGCAGTACTTTGTTTTGAAAGCGACCAAACATCCTTTTGATTTGATGGTAGCGGCCCTCAATTAGGCTGACTTCGCCAATGTGACTACTGATGATTTTCAGCTTTGCGGTTTGGGTGATGATACCCTCGTAATCAAAATACATACCTTTGGCAAAGGCCAAAATATAGCTTTCATCTAGTGGTTTTTCTAATTTAACGCGATAGCGCTTGACGATTTTGTTGACAGGTGAGGAAAGTTGGCGCGACCAGCGTCCATCGTTAGTCAGTAAGATTAATCCTGTTGAATTAAAGTCTAATCGCCCGGCAATGTGTAGACCATCGCGCTCGTCTTTTTTAAGTAAATCAACAACGGTTTTATGGCGTAAGTCTTTTGTGGCACTGACGACACCGGTGGGTTTATTCATCATCACGTAACGGGGTTTATTGTTTTGTATTACCTTTTCATCGAAGATGACGTGGGTGAATTGGTGAATGCTTTGTTGCACGTTGCTGGCGACACTGCCGTCAACTAGAATACGGCCCTGGGCGAGTATTGGCCTAATCGCCTGACGCTTAATACCGAGCTGTTGGCTCATAAAGCGATCAAGGCGTGTGCGTGTGGACTGCATGACTACTTTATTATCCCTAGTGATTGCTGGTTTTTAATTTTCAAAAAGGGGCGTTTTACCGGCTTTCTGTGCTTTTAAAGCGATTTGTATATCATCAGAAATTAACATGCCTGCGTTCCAGGTGGCGACATAATCGAGACCGTCGGCAATGCTGTGTTCACGGGAGTAAAGTATGACCTGTTTATTACCGCGCACGCAGAGAGGCGACTTGCTGGCGATTGATGCGGCAATGGCAAACACCGTTGCTAGCATCGTCTCTTTATCGCTGAAAGATTGATTTGTCAGGCCAAGGTTGGTGGCTTCGACGCCGTTAAAATCGCGCCCGGTATAGACCAGTTCACGCATTATACCGTCACCTATTAAACGAGGCAGACGCTGTAGAGTGCCGACATCGGCGACCAGGCCCACATCAATTTCTTTAATGGAGAATACTGCGTCTGTAGTGCAATAGCGCATATCACAGGCACTAATTAAATCGATGCCACCGCCAATACAGAGGCCGTGAATAGCCCCGAGTACTGGTTTTCGGCATCGCTCAATAGCTGTTAACTGTCTTTGTAGCCAGAGAATTTCCTCCCGCAGCGCCTCTCGCTTGCGACCTTCGCAACCTATCGACTCATCAATAAGTTCGTTGAGCATGGCCAGATCAATACCTGAGCAAAAGTGCTTGCCCTGGCCGCTGAGCACAACTACGCGTACTTCAGCAGTGCTGCTGGCCCAGGTCATTGCCTCCCCCAGTTCTTGCCACATTGGCCGGTTTATGGCGTTGGCGCGCTCGGGACGATTGAGTTGCAGGTGGGCGATGTTGTCTTTTAACTCAATGCTCAGGGTAGTGAACTCGGGCAGCATCTTATCTTCCTTATTATTTGTTTTGTAAAGTTGCGAGCTTAAGCGTTATTGAGTGGCGAAGTGCGTGTCGGTGAAATTTGGGTGGCATTGTCGGAGTGGGGAAGACCCTTGCTCGTCTTTTTCGAACTGGCAAGGGTCTGCTTTTGTCGAGAATTAATCGGGCAGCGTTGCTAAATTTGGCTCAACTTTTTGAAAGCCAGCTAACGCAACGATGGGGTGTTCAGTGTTGCTGGAAAAGTCAGTGATCTTGCCCCAGTTGTCGACAATTTGTTCGAGGCTAATGCCGTGGGTTAGGGGCAGGGTGATGCCTTCACTGCGCTCCCAGCGCACCTGTGAATACCAGCCGCCACCAAGTTCGAATAAGTTGCCAGTAGCGGGGCAGTCTTCGTGGCAAAGATAGCCGACCAGTGGGCTGACAAAACCGGGGTTGAGGGCCTTGACCATCTTTTCTTCAAGAATAGTTTCTGTCATGCGGGAACCGGCAAAGGGCGCGATGGTATTGCACTTGATGTTGTACTTACCGCCTTCCTGCGCCAGAGTTTGCGCCAGACCAAATAAGCCCAGCTTGGCCATAGCGTAGTTCGCCTGACCGAAATTGCCGTAAACACCGGAGCTTGAAGCAGTGAATACCAGGCGACCGTACTGCTGTTCACGCAGGTGGGGCCAGGCGGCATGGGTGACTTTGAACGCGCCTTTAACGTGGACGTTGTAGACTTGATCCCAGTCGTCCTCTGTCATCTTGTGGAAAGAGGTGTCACGCAAAATACCGGCGTTGTTGATAAGAATGTCGATCTTGCCGTAGGTGTCGAGAGCGGTTTGTACAATTTTATCGCCGTCAATTACGGAGTCGTAATTCGCCACGGCTTCACCACCGGCGGCTTTAATCTCCTCTACGACCTTGTCGGCTGGGCTGTTACTACCGCTGGTGCCCCGGCCCTGCATGTCGCCGCCGAGATCGTTAATTACTACCTTGGCGCCGCGGCTGGCTAGCAGCAGGGCGTGGGCTCGACCCAGACCGCCGCCGCTGCCGGTGATGATGGCGACTCGGCCTTCATAATTTAGTGTATCGCTCATGACTCTTTCCTTTTTGGTTTGACGCTGCTTAAAATGCGGTACTTGATTTTTGAATACGGGATGGGGGCACTTAAATACCATAGATGCTGTCGTTTGTCAGTACTTCGGTGTCAACACAAGGGGTTTCAATGATGTCTTTAAAATACACCAGTCTCGACCAGCAACTCTATGACTGAACATTGCTGTGTTGAGTTGAGTCGCCAATATGACTGAACCTAGTCAGCAACGAAAAATCATTCACTGTGACTGCGATTGCTTTTATGCAGCAGTGGAGATGCGTGACGATCCTAGGCTGGCGACTCTACCTATTGCCGTGGGAGGCAGTGCACAACGCAGAGGTGTGGTTGCCACCTGTAACTATGCGGCCCGTGAATACGGCATACACTCGGCGATGGCCACGGCCCGTGCTATGCGTTTGTGTCCCGATTTGATTGTTGTGCCCCCTAATTTTACAAAATATCGAGAGATAGCCCTACAGATCCGCGAGATCTTTTCCGACTTTACCGAGCTGGTCGAACCGCTGTCCCTCGATGAAGCCTTTCTCGATGTCAGTGCCACCGAACTCTACCAGGGCAGCGCCACCTTAATGGCCGAGGCGATTCGTGCACGTATAAAGGATGAAATTGGCATTATTGTTTCTGCCGGTGTTGCCCCGAGTAAATTTTTGGCTAAAATAGCCAGTGACTGGCGCAAACCCGATGGCTTGTTTGTCATCACTCCGCAACAGGTCGATGCCTTTGTGCTGGCACTGCCGGTGGGTAAGTTATTCGGCGTTGGTAAAGTCACTGAAAAAAAGCTTCACCAGCTTGAAATACTTACCTGTGGTGATTTACGCCAGCTCAGTTTAATCAAGTTGAGTGAGCACTTCGGTGTGCTGGGTCAGCGTTTATTTGAGTTGAGCCGGGGTATAGACAATCGGCCAGTGAGAGTAGACCGGCGCCGAAAATCCCTCAGTGTTGAAACCACTTTTGTTGACGATTTACCCGATGCGGCTACTTGCATCGCTCGTTTACCGGCCTTATTTGAACAATTACAAAGGCGCTATCAAAATATTGATGACTCCTACCAGGTCAGTCGTCATTATTTAAAAATGCGTTTTAGTGATTTCACCAGTACTACCGTAGAGCGAGAGTTGCCCGATGGCATTACACTGCAGGGCTATCAAGGCTTATGCGAGCAAGCCTGGTGGCGGGGTGAGCAGGGAGTGCGTCTACTCGGCATTGGCCTGCGTTTTATTGATTCAACTCACGACCAGGCGGGCCATCAGTATCCCCTGGTTTTTGCGGCAGATTCAGAAGTAGACTGAATAAAGCCTCGTTGCAAAACAAACAGGAATAAGAATCTATGGATCAGCCTGATATAAGAGCCGGTGCTATTACCGATAGTAGCGCTGCGACCATGACCAATATTAATCTCGATCGGGCCCTGTGTCGTATCGCCCACATCCACAAAGGTATTATTGATGCGCTGCGCTATCCTAAGCGGGTGATTAGTGTCACCTTTCCCATTGAAATGGACGATGGTTCGGTACAGATATTTAAGGGTTGCCGGGTGGTACACAATCGCACCCTCGGGCCGGGCAAGGGCGGCATACGCTTTCATCCCGATGTTGACCTCAATGAAGTTAGCGCGCTCGCTTCTTTAATGACCTGGAAGTGTGCCTTAATTGAAGTGCCCTTTGGCGGGGCTAAAGGCGCGGTGATTTGCGACCCCAAAAAACTATCCTCCAATGAACTACGTCGTATTACTCGGCGCTTTATCAGTGAGCTGGGTGACAATATTGGCCCCTATATCGATATCCCTTCACCTGATTTATACACCAACGAACAAACCATGGGCTGGGTCTTCGACACCTACGATGTGATGCACAGCGGCAATAATAATCGCGCTGTAGTCACCGGCAAGCCGGTCTCCCTCGGTGGCTCCGTGGGGCGGCGCG
This sequence comes from Gammaproteobacteria bacterium, assembly GCA_003646355.1. The sequence goes on along the minus strand of QNFO01000044.1, from coordinate 3,243 downwards.
AGGCCACTGGCCGGGGTGTGTGTTATGCCGCTCGTCACTTCATCGCTAAACACATGGTGCCAGGGCTGAGCAGCCTGGATGGGGCCACAGTAGTAATTCAAGGCTTCGGTAATGTTGGAGCCGTCGTTGCCGAGCAAATGCATTGCATGGGTGCCAAAATTATTGCCTTGAGCGACTCACAGGGCGGCATTATCGACCGAGAGGGGCTGGATTTATCGGAGGTCGCAGCCTATAAACTTGAGCACGGCTCCCTCATCGGCTTGCCTGGCACCATGAGTACCACCAACGAAGCGCTGCTTGAAGTCGACTGCGATGTGCTAGTGCCAGCGGCTCTCAGTCATCAAATCTGTAGCCACAATGCTGAGCGTATTCAAGCAAAACTGGTAGTTGAAGCAGCCAACGGGCCAATTACCCCCGAGGGTGATCGCATACTTGCTGGTAAGGGTATTCAGGTGCTGCCCGACATTCTCGCCAATGCGGGTGGCGTAACCGTGAGCTATTTTGAGTGGGTACAAAACCTTGAAAACCAGCAGTGGGAACTGGATGAGGTGAATGAAAAGTTGCTGAAAAAAATGAATAAGGCGGTTGATGTCAGTGTCGAACGCTTGAAGTTACTGACGGCTGAAGAAAGTGAACTGCCGGAAGAGGGTCATGCCTACCCACTGGACTTGCGCACGGCGGCATTAGTTATCGCACTTGATAAATTAGTTGCGGTGACTGCGCAGCGGGGCATTTGGCCTTAAACGGCTCGACGTTTTGTGGGTGTTTATTTTTTTACTATAGGGAATTCCGCTGAGACCTGTGTTCTTAGCGGAATTGATTTATCTTAAATGAGTGCGTCTACATTGGACTCGTTGCACTTGGACTGTGACCGTTTTTTTGCCACTAAAAGGATGGCGCCGAGAGTCAGTAATGCCAGACTGGATGGCTCGGGAACGCGGTTAAAAAAGACGCTGTTTATTTGAATGTTGGCGTCTCGACGAAGGGCGTCTTCGCGGCCACCCCATTTGTCATTTAACCAGGTGTAGCGCACGGTGTAATCACCAGCAGTGGAAATATCAACTCGTGAGAGGCCAAAATGAGACTGCGTATCACTCGCCTTTATTTTCAGGATTTCTTCGGTTACTAGTGATGTGTCCGTTAATCGACTGCGCACTTTAAAGGTGTCGTACCAGCCTGAGTCAAGGTTGCCATGATTGCTAACGTTAAGCCCAATATCCCAAACGCCTTTAGTGAGGAAGGCTGTGTACTCAGCCCAATGTCTGGCCCAGGGTGAATAAATAGAACCATCATTTAGGTTAATCCAGCCGGTCTGCTTCGGGCTTCTTTGATATAAATGACTAATATTCGAATAAGCACCACCGTCTTGAATAATAGTTGCATTACTCATTGGCGTTGCATTGGAGGTGCTAGCAAATAGAAGAATAGGGAGAAGGAGTAAGCAGTACTTCATTGCGGGCAACCGAGTTTATGGGGGTTAATCTTGCAGCTTCGAAATTGACCGCTGTCGTTGTTTCGTTACCCGGCCATTATATTTGCTCAAGCTGCTACGTATTGCCTACTCTGGACAAGCGGCTTCCCGTCGCGACAAGTGGTTGCGCGCTGTTAAATAATTGTGACGATTATCAATGTTTTCCCTGGGTTTATAACAGGAGTCTATCCCCATCATTACCTAAGGTGCTGGCATCTAGAGCTTTAGGTAATGATGGTCTTGGTTGGTGTTATTTGGATGCTTCGCGAGGCTTTCGATTTTACTCCAGGCTTACATGCGTTCCATCGTTTCAATACCCAGTAATTCCAGCCCTTTTTGCAAAGTATTGGCGGTGGTATTACTCAGTTGTAGGCGACTGTCACGAGTCTTTGCATCAATGTCGGAACGCAATATGGGGCAGTGTTCGTAAAAACTCATATAGGCGCTGGCGAGGTCGTAGAGGTAGTTGCACAGCGTGTGGGGGTAGCCGTCTTCAGCAACGGTTTTTAGGGTTTCGTCAAAGCTGAGCAAACTGAGGGCGAGGGTTTTTTCCTGGGGGGAGGTGATGCGAATATCGCCGTCGACTTGCCCGCGCTCTAATTCAGCTTTGCGAAATACACTGCAAATGCGCGAGTAGGCGTATTGCAGGTAGGGTGCGGTGTTGCCTTCAAAACTGAGCATGGCGTCCCAGTTGAAGATGTAATCGTTAGTGCGGGTTTTGCTGAGGTCGGCATATTTCACCGCGCCAATACCAACTTTACGGGCAATTTCTTTGCGGGTCGCGGCGTCGAGTTCGGGGTTTTTCTCGGCGATTAATCGCTCCGCACGCTTTAAGGCTTCGACCAATAAATCGGCGAGTTTTACGGTGCCGCCACTGCGGGTTTTAAAGGGTTTGCCATCTTCACCCATCATGGTGCCAAAGGGCAGGTGTTCGAGTTGCATGGCTTCGTGTACAAAACCGGCTTTGCGGGCGACGGTGAAAACCTGCTTCATATGCAGGCTTTGGCGAGCGTCAATAAAGTAGAGGGCACGATCGGCTTTTAAAGTTTGACTGCGATAGCGCAGGGCAGCCAGGTCGCTAGTGGCATAGAGGTAACCGCCGTCTGACTTCTGCACAATCACTGGGCTGGGATTACCTTTCTTGTCGGCCAGCTCATCAAGAAACACCACCTGCGCGCCTTCGCTTTCACAGGCCAGGCCCGCTTTTTGCAGGTCCGCAAGCACCTGGGGCAAGTCGTCGTTGTAGGCGCTCTCGGGGCGGATATGCTCATGGCTGAGGGTGACGTTGAGCTGGCGATAAAGCGCCTCACTGTGTTCGACAGAAATATCGATAAACTGCTGCCACAGGGCTAGGCAGTGGGCATCGCCCGATTGCAGGCTGACCACATATTGTCGGGCTTTATCGGCAAAGGCCGGGTCTGCATCAAAGTGGCGTTTGGATTGCTGATAAAAGCCTTCGAGGTCACCCAGGGCTAATTCGGGTTTTTCGCCCTCGCCCACTTGTTCTTCAAGCTCGGCAATCAGCATGCCAAATTGAGTGCCCCAGTCGCCCATGTGATTTTGGCGAATCACAGTATGGCCGAGGTGTTCGAGTACCCGGGCAATCGCGTCGCCAATAATGGTGCTACGCAGATGGCCGACGTGCATTTCCTTCGCCAGATTGGGCGAGGAGTAGTCGACGACCACGGTTTGCACCTGCTCGGGCGCACTGGCTTCGGCGGGGTTGGTCTGGCTGAGGGTAGTGGCGAGATAATCATCACTGAGGTGGATAT
>QNFO01000043.1 GCA_003646355.1 Gammaproteobacteria bacterium | reverse complement strand
CGAGAACACCCGGCAACAATACTGTTGCCGCAATAGTGGTCGCAGCAGCTTTTTTAGGTAGTGCCTGTACCAATGGATCCCTCAAAGGACCTTTGACCTTCACTGGTGGCATGCGCGAAAAAAAGTTCTTTTTTTGCTGGGGCAGCAACACCATATCAATGCTTTCTTCTCCCAAATCCACTGTGGCGGCGCCATTAACAACAAGCCTGGGGCCCGCAGCAATCATAGATTGGCTTTTGGCAACACCCTGGTGAATGTCGAAATCCACCATGATGCAGTCAAGTTGAGTATAAGCATCCTCGAACGTGCTTTTACGCATCACCCAACCCAATAGGTCAACGGACAAAAACTCTACATACTTACTGGGCAAGCTGGCATCGTCGAGACTGAAACGAAGATTGCCTGACAGAGCAGATGCCATCTCGTGAGCAGAAAGACCTTTAGTATTGATATCGATAACCAGGTTTGCCTTGCCTTTTACCGGTACCTCGCTTTGAACTTGCGATAACAGCTCGCCCAGTATCAGTTCATCAGCCTCTACCTTGAGAGTCAGCTCTGGCACTTCCCTGGTTTCGAGTACAAGCTCAAGGTTCATTTCACCCTTTTCAAATACCAACTTAAGGGGAGATATGTGTAGTAGCCCGTCGGTGGCCTTGAGCTCACCATTGACCTGCTCTACGGAGTAGTCTGTTCCCTCAATTTGATCAATACGGATACCAAGATCCAGGTCAGCACTCTGTAAACCGCTAAAGTCCAGTGGTTCACGAGCAAAGATATAGCTGTCTCCAGCAGAGATATTTTTCTGCTTTTTCCGTGCTAACCATTTTCGAATATCAAACCAGGGGGCAACAGCAGTTGGCACTTGTTTAGAGGCATCCCTTTGTAAACCAATATCGGAGAGATACAGAACAGGAATGCTTAATTGCCCCTGCACAAAAGGTTTGCCATTCTTCTCCGTCACCTTCAGGGTCATGTCGCTCTTTGTTCTACCGACAGTGGCACTGCCCTGGAAATTAAGATGCTTTTTATTACCGGTGAGCATCCCTTTTACGTCATAAGGTCCATGCCCAGTAAGGTCGACACCCAGTTGCTCGCCCAGTTTCACTGGAGACGGGACATCAAATTCGCTTTGTAACTCAATATTAGCCTCCTCACTCACTCCATCAACCGCACCTACAATCTTAAGGTGGTATAGATTTGTATCGCTTGAACGCATAAGAATATTTTGTAGGTGCCATTGTTGACCGTCATTAACCAGGCTTATATCGCCCTGTAAATGGCCTGATTTCTTACTGCCAGGATCTTCATTAATAATCTGCATAAGCTCAGTGACAGGGAGATCAAATGCAAATTTTAGAAGACTATCGCCATTCTGCAATGTACTGATAGAACCCACTACAGAGGCAGGCTTTTCACCGCCAGAGTTATGACTCAAGCTTAAATTAAAGGGGTACTCTTCTTCTGGATCGTTACGCATTAGACGTAACTGAGTTGGAGAGGCGAATGTACCTTCTAGCGCATAAGATGAGGATTTATGCTTTCCTGAAGCACGAATTTGTATTGGGCTAGCTGCACCCTCACTGTCGAGCAGAAGAGAGCTAAGTTTAACGTTGTGTTGCTGTTGATCGACACCGGTATAGCTTAGCGATGCATTGGTCAGTTCTACTTTTTGCATAACGACAGAGGGCAAAGAATAATTCAGCCAATTAACTTCTTGCTCAGTGACTAACTCGACGACTTCAATATCAAGATCTGAGAGACGCAGGTGATTAAGCCAAAAACTGCGTGTTTCAATTGAACTGTCTAAATCTTGCTCGAGGTGTAATTCACCAATACTTAAGGCATAGCTGCCATCATTAGCATTCAATCGGACATCTTTAGCGATAAGTTGCGTATTCTGGCCAAAGTCGATTAAAAATGTACCGTCAATCTGAAGCTGGCTATCGAGAAAAAGATCAACAGACCAGATCAGAGCGTTCCGGTAACTATCCGCACTCATCACGTACAAAGTAGCACCGAGCAATAGCAACAGACCAACAAGAAAGGCCGGTACTAAAATTAGTGCCCGGCCTATGGCGGATCTTTGGGTAAGGCTTACGGTGTTTTTTTCCAAAGGAGGCTCTGGGTGTTTAGCGCAAATCGTATCATGAGAAGTCGCTATTGATGCTCCACACTGGGTAAACAAACCGAACAATTTATGAAAAACACTACCTTTAATTAACTATCTTATTATTTATATTCTTATAGGTAGTTTAGATATTGTTATTATTATTAGGGCACGTGTTTTCTGTGGTTAAGTGCTTGAAACATTGGCTACCACTGGCTTTAGAGCCTGTAATAGCTGTGGTATAAGCAGTGCTTAGGGTGGTGGTTGAGCTTTGATAAGCTGTTATTAAAATAGCTCCTTATCCACAGGTTTCTGTAGTAGCCGCTTATCCACAATATAGTCCCCAGGTTGCCCCCTGGATACTCACTTCTTGTACGCAGGTTTATTGTGTTGATCGGGTGATTGGCGAGGATGTCCGTTGCCTTGTGTAAATTCTATTTAAACCGTTGCTACAGAAAGGGTTTTTCTATAGAATCGCCGACCCTTAAACACATTCAGAACCGGCAATACAGTTGTTAGTTTGTTGCTAACAACCCGGGGAAACGGATTAATAGCTATGAAAAGAACATTTCAACCCAGTGTCCTCAAGCGTAAAAGAACCCACGGTTTTCGTTCGCGTATGGCAACTAAAAATGGCCGCAACTTGATCAACCGTCGTCGTGCGCGCGGTCGCAAGCGTCTGGCTGCCTGATACTAAGGTAGTTAGGGGACTGCCATGCCCGACATGGGCTTTGGCAGGAGTAAGCGCCTACTAACTAAGGGTGCTTACAAGGCTGTATTCGATGATTCACCGTATCGGGTGTCACATCGAAACCTGCTTATGCTAGCTCGGCCAAATGGCTTAAATGAGGCTCGACTGGGCCTTATAGTGGCAAAGAAAAATGTCCGTTTAGCAGTTAAGCGTAACCGCATAAAGCGGGTAGTACGCAATAGCTTTCGCCTCAACCAGCAAACGCTTGAAACCCTCGATATTGTATTTTTGGCGCGAAGGGGGCTGGATAGGCTCGAGCCATCAGCGCAACAAAAGTTGTTGCTAGACTCCTGGCGAAAATTATCTCGCCAAATCAGCAAGGCGGAAAAGACATGATTGCAAAATCGATGGTCTTTCTTATCAAGCTTTATCAATATTTGTTAAGCCCTTTGCTTGGCAGTAATTGTCGTTTTTATCCCACTTGCTCTGAATATGCGATACAGGCCTTGAAACAACATGGCTGCCTGTGCGGAAGCTTTCTTTTCGTCAAACGAATTTGTAAGTGCCACCCTTTCCACTCAGGTGGGATTGATCCCGTGCCAGACAATTGTTTACACAAATCTCACCCACAAAATCCGGAGCCCAATTAGTAATGGATTGGCAACGCAGTGCTTTAATCGCAGCGATAGTCGTCGTGTTCGGACTATTATTTATCCGCTGGAATGATTTTCAGGATGCTCATGCTCCCGTTATCGCTGAATCTAGCAGTGAATCCGTACTGATCCCACCCTTACCCGATGTTCAGACACAGGCGCCTGACATCGAAAAAAGTGGTATCTCGGCAATCCCAGAGCTTGTCCAGCGAGCAGATGACGTCAGGGTTGAAGATAGTCAGTATGTGGAAAATACGCGCTTAATCACTGTCGCCACTGATGTGCTAGAAGTGACAATTGATACTCTCGGGGGAGATATTGTCCGTGTTGCTCTGCCTCAGCATCTAATCTCTCAGGAGCCGGGTGCAGATCCTTTTGTCATGCTCAACCGCACTCAAAGCCAAACATATATTGCGCAAAGTGGTTTGATTGGTCGTAACGGTACTGATACAGCGGCGGGTCGTCCGCGCTTTTCAGTGTCTAGCGCCAGCTATGAGTTGTTAGAGGGTGATGAGCAAATTGTTGTCGATCTGCAACTTGAGCAAGAAGGCGCAACACTCACCAAACGCTTTATTTTTAAACGCGATAATTATCTTATCGACGTTGTTTATCTTGTCGAAAATCACAGCAGCGAGACGTGGCAGGCGCATTTATTTGGTCAAATTCAGCGCGATTCTCAGAACCCCAATGCAGGTCGCACCATGGGGCCGAATGCCTATTTGGGTGCTGCGCTGAGCACGGATGAAGATAAATACAAGAAGTTTGATTTCTCGGATATGGATGAAGGTGCTTTCAAGGCCGAGAAGTTAGGTGGCTGGGTGGCCATGGTTCAGCACTACTTTGTCAGTGCCTGGGTACCTGATCAGAACGTCAATAATAGCTACCAACTGCGTAAATTGGGCAGTAAAGACCTCTATACGATGGGCTTCACCAGTGCAGCGGTTGATGTTGCACCGGGTGATAGTGGCGAATTACGTGCTGCGTTTTACGTCGGACCGAAAGACCAGTATCGCATGGAAGAAATCTCCCCCTACCTTGATTTAACCATCGATTATGGCTGGTTGTGGTGGGTGGCTAAGCCTTTGTTTTATGGTTTGACGATGTTCCATGGCCTGTTGGGCAACTGGGGTTGGTCGATCATATTCCTTACCTTTGTGGTCAAACTGCTGTTCTTCCCACTTTCAGCCGCTAGCTATAAATCCATGGCCAGGATGCGCAAGTTACAACCCGAAATGGCGCGCTTAAAAGAACTTTATGGCGATGATCGGCAAAAAATGTCCCAGGAGATGATGGCCTTTTATAAGAAAGAAAAGGTCAATCCCATGGGTGGTTGTTTGCCCATGTTGATTCAAATGCCGGTGTTTATCGCCCTGTACTGGGTGCTTAATGAGAGCGTTGAATTGCGGCACACGCCCTTTATCTTCTGGTTGACGGATCTATCCCAAAAGGATCCCTACTATGTACTGCCGGTGCTTAATGGCATCAGTATGTTTGTGCTACAAACCTTACAACCTGCGCCGCCCGATCCCATGCAAGCCAAGGTTATGCGCTTAATGCCTGTTGCTTTTAGCTTCTTCTTTATGTTTTTCCCGTCCGGCTTGGTACTTTACTGGACGGTCAACAGCATGTTGTCGATTGCTCAACAGTGGACGATCACGCGAAAAATTATACGCGAGTAACGCTTACTGCATCACCAGGCGGCTGAGCCCTTTGCCCAATGCTTGTTAATAGTAGCGATGTTATTGCCGCACTTATCACCCCACCCGGTCGCGGTGGGGTCGGCATTGTTCGCTTGTCAGGCGGTAATCTAGAGCTCTTTTTCAAGGGGCTACTGGGTTTTACACCGACACCCCGTTATGCCCATTATCAGCCCTTCCTGGCATCCGATGGTGAGCTAATCGATCAGGGAATCGTTCTCTACTTTCCCGCCCCCGATTCTTTTACTGGCGAACATGTACTCGAACTTCAGGGCCACGGTGGCCCGGTTGTTATGGACTGTTTGCTGCGTCGCGCCATTGAACTCGGTGCCCGCCAGGCGCGTCCCGGTGAGTTTTCCGAGCGGGCTTTCCTTAATGGAAAAATGGATCTGACCCAGGTTGAAGCTGTCGCTGATTTAATTGATGCCGGCAGTGAACAGGCTGCTCGCGGTGCGATGAAAACATTGCAGGGGCAGTTTTCACGTCGGGTAGAGCAACTCCTTGAGCACCTTATCCAACTTCGTGTTTACGTTGAAGCGGCCATTGATTTTCCTGAGGAGGAGATTGATTTCCTCTCCGATGGCAAAGTTGAATCGGGTTTGCGAGGCCTCAAGGATCAATTGGAAGAACTCCTGGCGAATGTCACCCAGGGCGCCCTATTGAGAGAGGGTATCTCCGTTGTTATTGCCGGTAAACCCAACGCCGGTAAATCCAGTTTGCTCAATGCTCTTTCTGGGCTCGACTCCGCCATAGTGACTGATGTGCCAGGTACTACTCGAGATGTACTGCGTGAGCAAATCACTATCGATGGCATGCCTTTACATATTATTGATACTGCGGGACTACGCACGACAGAAGATGCCGTTGAACGTAAGGGTATAGAGCGTGCACAGGATGAGATTAAACGCGCTGATCAAATTTTATTTTTAGTCGATGCATCAGAGGATTTTGATCTGTCGGCCGATAGTATCTTCCCTCAAGCAGAAGCCGACTTTAGCCAGGCAGATAATTTAACGTTTGTGCTGAATAAAACAGACTCGCCTGCTTATTCTGGCTTCAAGGCTCAGCCAAATAAACACCCTGTTATTGAAATCTCTGCCAGGACGGGTTCGGGTCTGGCAGAACTTAAGCAGCACCTCAAATTATGTGCTGGTTATGTGAGTGCAGGAGAAGGTCTTTTTTCTGCCCGACGACGCCATATAAGCGCATTAAACCAAACACAGGAAAGCATCGAGCAGGCTCTGCAACAATTATTGACCGCAGGGGCGGGCGAGCTAATTGCTGAAGATTTAAAGCAGGCTCAGCAGGTCTTGGGCACAATTACGGGTGACTACACGAGTGATGACTTACTCGGCGAGATATTTTCCAGCTTTTGTATTGGCAAATAAGCCTGAGTGGTTCTCACTGAATGAGGCCTCAATATTAGGCCAGAAATAAAGAAGATAACCATTCTCAGCACAAAGACAGAAGTTAATGAGTTACTAAGAAAATACTCACAGCTTATCCACAGGTAGTGCGTTTATTTGCCTTACAGCTGTCGATAAGACTTGTTTTTATTTACCGAACTAGATTTATAACTAACTGATTTATAACGATTAATATAATATTGCCAGTCACAAAAAATTCACAGAAATATGTGGATAACTTCCCCAATAACTCTTAGACTAGCTGGCGTTTCAAAAGAATAAAAACATTTTTAGTGCAATTAGACGGTAGTAACTTGCTCATCATAACCCGTGGAGAAATGGCTTGGCTGAGGTAATTTGGCAGCATTGTTTGGGGCATCTGCAAGCAGAGTTACCTGCACAGCAATTCAACACCTGGATTAAGCCTCTGCAAATTGACAGCCTTTCAGCTGATCAAACAGTGCGCCTGATAGCACCCAACCGCTTTGTCAAAGATTGGGTGGTCGACAAGTTTCTAGACCGAATTAATGAGCTTGCCTCTGAAGCGGGTAGTGAGAAAATGCCTGTCGAAGTCGGGGTTAATTCAAGCCCCCCTAGTTTTGTACAACAAGCCCCGGCAATAAGCCAGGCTGTCACAACGGCTCTTGGCTCTCAGGCTCTTCCTCCTTCAACACAGCCTTTGGCAGCCTCGCCAACGAAGCAAGTGACACACCATCAAGCAGGCTCAATATTAGCGCCCAGGCAACAAGGCCATAGCTTTCGACCGCCATCAGCCCCAAAAGAGCGGATCAGCAAAGTTATTGGCCACCCCGACAGTCTTAATAATGGTTTTCGCTTCGATAATTTCATTGAAGGCAAATCAAACCAACTTGCTCTGGCAGCGGCTCGGCAAATAGCAGAAAACCCGGGTGGATCTTATAACCCACTATTTATTTACGGTGGCGTTGGCCTGGGTAAAACCCACCTTATGCATGCGGTGGGCAATGCACTAAAAGCTAGAAAGCCCGATGCCAAGATTGTCTACCTACACTCCGAGCGCTTTGTTGCTGATATGGTGAAGGCTCTCCAGCTCAACGCTATTAATGATTTCAAGCGTTTCTATCGCTCTGTTGATGCTTTGTTAATCGATGACATTCAATTTTTTGCCGGAAAGGAACGCTCCCAGGAAGAGTTTTTTCATACCTTTAATGCACTTTTGGAAGGCGGTCAGCAGATGATTCTCACCTGTGATCGATACCCCAAGGAAATAGACGGCCTTGAAGAGCGGCTGAAGTCGCGCTTTGGATGGGGTCTAACGGTT
>QNFO01000042.1 GCA_003646355.1 Gammaproteobacteria bacterium | reverse complement strand
CGGCCCATTAGAATGGCACTTCTTTTTCACAGAGTCTTTAGCTGTAAGCCATGATCACCGATCCCTTCTTTTACCTTTGCGCCATTCCAGCCGTGCTCATTTTCGCCATGGTCAAAGGTGGCTTTGGCGGTGGCATTGCCATCATCTCCGTACCACTGATGTCGCTGGCCGTACCCCCGGTACAGGCCGCCGCCATACTATTACCCTTGCTGATTGTAATGGACTGGGTCGCCATCTGGAGCTTTCGCGGCCAATGGAGTAAAGAAAATATCGAGCGCACACTGCCCGGCGCGATTGTCGGCATCATCGCCGGGGCTTTTACATTTCACTATTTATCAGAGGCGGCCATACGTCTTTTAATTGGTTTTATTTGCGTCAGCTTTTGCCTGAATTACTGGCTGCGACCGGGGCTTAAAGCGAAGGCAGAAGCAGGTGTTGTTGCCGGTAGTTTTTGGGGCGCCATTGCTGGCTTTACCAGCTATGGTATTCACGCGGGCGGGCCACCGATGAGTATTTATCTCTTACCCCAACGCATGGACAAAATCATGCTGATGGGCACCTTCGCCATCTTTTTTGCGGCCGTCAACCTGGTCAAACTCATCCCCTACACCTGGCTCGGCCAGTTTGACGCCACCAACCTTCTCACCTCACTCGTGCTAATACCGCTGGCACCCATCGGTGTTCGCCTCGGCTATTTTTTGCTGCACAAAATCAGTGAAGAGCTGGTTTACCGCATTTGCTATTTTTTCCTGATGCTTATTGGTCTCAAGCTACTCGTTGACGGTAGTCCCGCCTTGCTCCCTCCGTAAACCCCAAACTGACTTGCAACGCTGATATGACGACGTTTTTTTGTGAAGTACTGTCTGGATTTCAAGCCACAAAGGTACTAGCATCAAGTGTAATAAGGCCTTGATAAGCACCGCAACGGACTGTAGATACACCCGCTTCCGGCCATAACATAATAACGAACCGGCCACCCATGACAGACTCACTAAAAGCTGCCAACAATAGCGAACAATCCCTTCTTGGGGTTATGCAGACCTTTGTCGCCATCATCGAGATTGACGGCACAGTCAGCTTTGCAAATAACACGCCACTACAACTTGCCGGCTTGCAGGCTGAAGATGTGCTCGGCAAAAAGTTCTGGGACTGTTTCTGGTTTAACTATAAACCCGAAATACAGACGCTGATGCAGAGCTATGTTTATCGTGCACTTGCAGGTGAACGCATCAATGAAGAGCTTCAAGCACAAATCGTTGACGACCTGCTATGGATCAGTTTTACAATCCAGCCGGTTATTGAAAATGGCAAAGTCACCAAGCTGGTCGCCGAAGGTCACGATATCAGTGAACAGCATCACCTACGTGAGGGTATTCGAGCGAGTCAACAACGCTTACAAGGGGTACTGGATGGCATGCAAACCATGGTCGCCATCCTTGATCTGGACGGTCGTGTCACCCTGGTCAACAACACGCCCCTGATAGTCGCCGGTATAGAGCAGAAAGATATCCTCGGGCTACGACTCTGGGAGTGCCCCTGGTTTACCGGCGACCCACAGACACAGCAAGCTGTTAAAACAGATATTAGCGATGCCCTAACGGGCCAATCGACTCTCGGTGACGTGCAGATACTCACGCCTGAAGGACGTTTGTGGGTCGAATTCAGTATCCACCCCGTACTTGATAATAGTGGCAACGTGGTACAGATGGTGGCTGAAGGCCGCGACCCCTCCGTTCGCCGCCAGGTCCAGGAAGAGCGCGAGCAGGTACTGCTCACGCTCCAGGAGAGGGAACAAAACCTGGCCATTACCCTCGACAGTATTGGCGATGCCGTTATCACCACCGATGCAGACGGCCTTATCACTCGCATGAATCCCATCGCCGAGCAGCTGACTGGTTGGGCCTTTGCGGAAGCAGAAATGCAGCCCCTTGACGTAATTTTCCCCATCTTCAACGCCAGTACCGGGCAAGTCCAGCCCAGTCCCATCGATAAACTGATGGCCAGCGGCGAAATTGTCCATCTCAGTAATCACACCACACTGCGCAATCGCCATGGCCACGAATTTCAGATTGCCGATTCAGCTGCACCCATTCGTAATACAGAGGGTGAGATATTAGGGGCGATTCTTGTCTTCAGCGATGTCAGTGAGCAATATCACTTGCGCGAGCAGGCGAAAGCCACCCAGGAGCGCCTGCAGAGTCTATTTGATGGCATGCAGACCATGGTCGGTATTCTCGACACCCAGGGCACGATGACTTTTGTCAACGACACCCCCCTACGGGCTACCGGTTTTAAGCGCGAAGAGATCCTCGGCATCAAACTCTGGGAGGCCCCCTGGTTTTCTTATAAGCCCGCCAGTACGGCCATCATCAGGGAAGTACTAGAAAAAGCCTTTAAGGGCCAGTCCACCCTATCTGATGTACAAATCAATACCCTTGGGGGCGAGTTATGGGTCGACTTTAGTGCTCATCCCGTATTTGACGACAGCGGCCTGGTGCTTGAAGTCGTTGCCGAAGCCCGTAACATCACTGCCCGTAAAATCGCCGAAACCGAACTACGCAACTCCGAGCGCCGCCTGCTGCGCTACCGCGACCAAGCACCCCTGGCCACCATTGAGTGGAATACCGAACACCGCCTGGTGGGCTGGAACGCGGCGGCTGAAAAACTCTTTGGCTATACCTTTACGGAAGTCGAGGGAAGATTATTCTCTGATTTCATACCTCCGGGTATTAAGGTCGATCTTAAACAACTCTGGGCCGATTTAATCACCCACAGTGGCGGCGAAACCATCACCAGCAAAATTCTTACCAAAGACGGAGAGACTATTTACACCCGCTGGCACAATGCCCCTTTTTACGACGACGATGGCGAGATCAGTGGCACCGCCTCCGTTATTCTCGATCTCACCAATGAACGTGCGGCACAGAGCGCCTTACACGAGAGCGAAAAACTCCACCGCGACACCCTCGACTCCATGGTCGAGGGCATACTCGTAACCGATGTCGACGGCATTATCTCTTCGGTGAACCTGGCCGCAGAACGCATCACCGGCTACGCGCCCGGTGAACTACTCGGGCAACATGTCACGCACCTACTCGGCCGGCAGCAACAAGAACAGTTTCAGCACAACATGCAGGCTTATCTCGATAGTGGTGACCTGCGCCACATTGGCATGGGCATAGAGATCGACGTAGTCTGTAAAAATGGTGATAGTTTCCCCACCGTGGTGGCGGTTGCCGAATTGAGCCGAGAGAGTGATGGCAGGCAATGCTTTATCAGCAGTTTTCGCGATTTAAGTGCGGCTAAGCAACAGGAAGAACAACTGCGACGCAGCCAAAAAATGGATGCTCTGGGCAAACTCACCGGTGGCATTGCTCACGACTTTAACAATATGCTCGGCATTGTCACCGGCTATGCCGACCTGCTGGAAAGCGCCTTAATAGAAGAAGACAAGCTCGCTCAATATGCCCGAGAAATACACCGTGCCGGTGACCGTGGTGCAAAACTAACCCGCAAATTATTGGCCTTTTCTCAACAAACCAGCGTCAGCGCAGACACCGTCGACATTAACCTTATGATCAATAACCAGCAACATATGCTGGCCACATCCCTGACGCCACGCATTAAAATAGATTATGAATTGGCGAGTAATATCTGGCCCATTCATCTCGATAGCGACGACCTTGAAGATGCCATTATTAATATCTGTATTAATGCCATGCACGCCATCGAGGGCAACGGCCAAGTTATCGTTCACACTGAAAATGTCCAGCTGCGCTCCGTTAACGCCCGGCTAAAAAACCTGCCCAGTGGCGACTATGTACAACTCAGTATTATCGATAACGGCAAGGGCATGGACGAGGCCACCCGGCAGAAAATCTTCGACCCCTTTTATACCACTAAGGGGGAAAAGGGCACCGGCCTTGGGCTGAGCCAGGTCTACGGTTTTGTCGAACGCAGCCGTGGTGGCATTGATGTCGCCTCTGTGCCCGGGCGAGGGACACAGTTTCGCCTGTATTTCCCTAGAGAACACATAAAAGCTGAACGGCAAAAATCAGAAGCCACAGCGCCAGCAAAAACACTCGGTGGCAATGAAACGATTCTGGTGGTCGATGATGAGACGAAATTACTGGCGCTGTGCGGTGAAATACTCAGCCAACAGGGCTACAACGTACTACCCGCCTCTAACTGCAGTGAAGCTTTGCAACTACTTGAAGGCAACAGCGTCGACCTCATGTTTAGTGATGTGGTAATGCCCGACATGGATGGCTATGAACTGGCAATGATCGTTGCCGAAAAATACCCCACCATCAAAATTCAAATGACCAGTGGTTTTACCGATGACAGACAACATGGTATAGGCGACAATAGCCTGCACCAGAACCTCCTCGTCAAACCTTATCGTGCACTGGCATTACTTGGCAAAATCCGCGATCTGCTCGATTGTTAAACATTAAACCCCCCAATTTAATAACACGACATCTATGACCAATACCCCGGTAAATACCAAAAACACCTATCAATCCTTCCTTGAAGCCATGCAGACCTTCGTTGTTATTGTCGACACCGATGGTACGGTGCGTTTTGCCAACAAAACACCACTAGAGATTGCCGGTTTAGAGCTTGAAGATGTACTTGGGGAAAAGTTTTGGGACTGTTTCTGGTTTAACTTCAATCCCGAAATACAGGCCCACTTACACGATTGTGTTTGTCGTGCAGCTGCGGGAGAAAATATACATGAAGAAATACAGGCAAGAATAAGTGATGGCCTATTGTGGATTGACTTTAAAATTCAGCCGGTGATAGAAGACGGAGTAATAATCCAGTTAATTGCCGAAGGTAGTGATATCACCGAGCAGAAGCACCTCCGTGAAGAAAACCGATTGGCCCAACAGCGTTTACAGGGCTTGTTTGATGACATGCAAAGTATGGTTGCCATCCTCGATACTAATGGCCGCATAGAGCTTGTCAATAATACCCCTTTGCTAATTGCAGGCATCGATCAAGAAGATGTTCTAGGCGAGCTTCTTTGGAGCGGCCCCTGGTTTCGAGGCAATGCTAAAACCCAGGCGCTTTTACAAGAAAATATTCAATCTGCCGCCGCTGGTACAGCCACGCGCTGCGATGTGCAATGCCAAACAAGCGATGGCCCTATTTGGTTAGAGTTTAATGTCCACCCGGTATTCGATGACAAAGGCAATGTCAGCCAATTAGTTGCCGAAGGTAGCGACCCCCGCGCCCGAAGAGAAGTTGAAATAGAGCGCGAACAAGTTTTGCTAGAGCTCGAAGAAAGAGAGCAAAACCTTGCCATTACCCTCGATAGTATTGGCGACGCCGTCATCACCACAGATGCTAGCGGCCTGATTACCCGCATGAATCCCATTGCCGAACAGCTGACTGGCTGGTCCTTTGATGAAGCACTGCAGCAGCCACTGTCGACTGTTTTTCCCATTTTCAATGCCAGTACAGGCGAACGTCTAAGCAGCCCTATCGACAGAATGATAGAAACTGGCGAAATTGTTCACCTCAGTAACCACACCACCTTGCGCGCACGGGATGGTAGCGAATACCAAATATCCGATTCAGCCGCACCTATTCGCGATAAAAACAGGCAGATACTGGGCGGTATATTGGTATTTAGTGATGTCACGGAACAGTATCGTTTACGCGAGGAGTCCAAAACGACACAACAACGTTTGCAAAGTTTGTTTGACGACATGCAAACCATGGTCGGTCTCTACGACCCCGATGGCACCACTACCTTCCTCAATAATACCCCCCTACTGGCAACTGGCTTTACCATGGCAGATACCATTGGTAAAAAACTGTGGGAAACAGCGTTTTTTAATTATTCTGATGAGTCGATAACACAAGTACGTGAAGATATGCACAATGCCGCCATGGGCGTGAGTACCCTCGCAGACAGACAAATTATGACACGCCTGGGTGATAAAATTTGGGTCGCCCTAAGCTTTCACCCGGTGTTTGACGATAACGGTCTAGTGGTACAACTGGTAGGTGAAGCGCGCGATATCACCGCAAGAAAAACTGTAGAAAACGAACTGCTCTCATCAACGCAACAGCTCAAACGCTATCGCGACCAGGCTCCCCTCGCCACCATAGAAATGGATATGAATCAAACAGTGCTTGGCTGGAATGCTGCAGCTGAAAAAATGTTTGGTTATACCTCTGCAGAGGCCAAGGGCCAACTTTTTGCCTTCGTATTGCCCGACGAGGCCATCCGAGCTGAGTCACAGCTGATCTATAAGGACCTGGCGAACATTCGCGGTGGTGCCAGCGTAACTAGTGAATTTCGTCGCAAGGACGGCAGCTTATTTTTCGGCCAATGCCACAATGCGCCCTTTATCGGTGAATCGGGCGAGGTCATTGGTGCCGGTTCGATCATTCGGGATATTACGACCGAACGTACAGCACAAATAGCGGCGCTCGACAGCGAAAGAACGCGGAAAGAAATCCTCGACTCCATGGTTGAGGGCATCGTTGTCAGCGACGAAATGGGCAGCATATTAGCCGTAAACCTTGCGGCTGAAAAAATGCTCGGCTATGGCAACGATGAGCTGCTTGACCAGCATGTAGCCCGGTTACTGCAAGATCAAGACAAGGAAAAGACTCGCAAAAATATGCAGATTTATTTACAGACGGGTGATACTACTCAGATTGGTATGGGCCTGGAAATGACCATCATCTGTAAAAATGGAGACACCTTTCCGACAATATTAGCCGTGGCAGAGTTGAGCCCAACAGAAGACGGAAAGCGACGTTTTATCAATAGCTTTCGCGATTTGACTGAAGCCAAGCAGCAAGAAGAACAGCTGCGCCGCAGCCAGAAAATGGATGCCCTCGGCAAGCTCACCGGCGGTATTGCCCACGATTTTAATAATATGCTCGGCATCGTCACCGGCTACGCCGATTTATTGGAACGCGCATTAAGCAATGATAAAAAGCTCGCCCAATACGCCAATGAAATACACCGTGCCGGTGAGCGTGGTGCCAATTTAACGCGTAAATTACTCTCCTTTTCTCAGCATGCGACCGTTAGTGCGCAATCGCTTGATATCAATGAACTCATTAACAACCAGCAACATATGCTGGAAACTTCTCTGACACCACGCATTAAACTGGTCTTAGAATTGAGCGACGACACCTGGCCCACCCGTCTCGATAAAGACGATTTTGAAGATGCCATTATCAATATGTGTATTAATGCCATGCACGCCATTGATGCCAACGGGCAGGTCACTATCCACACCGAAAACGTGCAATTTCTACCCGCCACTACCCGGCTGAAAAACTTACCCGCTGGCGACTACGTGCGACTCAGTATTAGTGATACCGGCAAAGGCATGGATGAAGCCATCAAAGAGCAAATTTTTGATCCTTTTTATACCACCAAGGGTGAACAGGGCACTGGCCTTGGTTTGAGCCAGGTCTACGGTTTTGTCGAACGCAGTAAAGGCGCAATAGACGTAAGTTCAATACCTGGGCGAGGCACACAACTGCACATCTACTTCCCTCGAGATATCACAAAAGCCAATATTGAAGAAATAGAAAACGAGGCAGATGAAAAAACATCGAGCGGTAACGAAACCATTCTTGTTGTCGATGATGAAGCCATACTGCTCGAGCTGTGTACTGAAATACTCAGCCAACAGGGCTACACCGTACTACCCGCCAATAACTGTAACGAAGCGCTACAGCTGCTGGAAAGTCATAAAGTAGACCTGATGTTTAGCGATGTTGTGATGCCAGACATGGACGGTTATGAGCTGGCACTGATTGTCGCCGAGAAATATCCCGCTATAAAAATCCAGATGACCAGCGGCTTCACTGACGATAGACAAAACGCGATGGGGGACGAAAGCCTGCATCTTAACCTGCTCGCCAAACCCTATCG
>QNFO01000041.1 GCA_003646355.1 Gammaproteobacteria bacterium | reverse complement strand
TCATCATCCCCAGAAAACCCCCGGTAAACTACATCGGGTTCGACTGATTTCGTCTTCTGCTTGGTTTTTGGCTTGTCCCGGGTTGATTTTTTACTATCAACGGCATCTGCAATATTGGGTTCTTGAATGTTGACGACTTCTGCGTCAGGGCTTGGCTGGTCGGTGAACTTCACTTCTCCCTGCTTATTCTTTGATTCGTAGATTTCCTTTGCTTCGGCCATAAGAGTAAAAGTGGTCATGAATGCCAGTAAGTAGTTACGATATTTCATATTTGGCCCTTTTGCTCTGTTGTTTGTGCGCCTTCTCTCTTCTGATTCAGCCATATTTGCAGATTGCCTGCATGGCATCTACTTATAAAGCATTTCACCGGGCGTGAGTAGAGTGGGCATTTTACAATCCATGTTGCCTTCTTGAAGGTATTGACGATGCAGTGAAATACAGGTATGTTGCGCGGCTCGGGATGTGCCCTGTCTTTTTGATAGTCGCATTCCATCAGGCAGGGGAGCGTAATCAGCGCTCGCTGGTCATCTACAGAGAAGAGGGTGTTTATCCACACGCTCTTGCGGCAGTCCAAACCTCGCATTGCGGAGACTGCGGTTGTTATTGCAAACCTACTGTAATGTCACAGCGATAGAGCACCGCCCTCCTGAATAATTGCTGTGTTTTTGTTTGAGGGTTTGCGTTGTGGAACTACTTTCCGGTGGTGATATTCTAATTCGGGCATTGAGTGATGCCAAAGTGAAGCACTTGTGGGGTTACCCCGGTGGTGCGGCACTGCATATTTACGATGCTATTTTCCGTCAAGATAATCTGAAACATATCCTCATGCGTCACGAGCAAGCTGCCGTGCATGCTGCTGATGCCTATGCGCGTGCGACGGGCGAGGTGGGTGCGGCACTGGTGACTTCGGGTCCCGGTGCAACCAATGCCATTACTGGTATTGCCACGGCGTATATGGATTCCATCCCTCTGGTGGTGATTTCTGCACAGGTGCCTCAGGAAAAAATTGGTGAGGACGCCTTTCAGGAAATCGACATGATTGGTGTTAGCCGGCCAACCGTAAAGCACAGCTATATGGTTAAGCGCCCGGAAGATATCGCCGAAACTGTCGCCAAGGCTTTTTATATTGCCAGCACTGGACGACCCGGCCCGGTGGTTGTCGATATACCGAAAGATGTCACCGACCCGAACAATAAAGTGCCCTATAAATTCCCTGAAACGGTCAAGTTGCGCTCTTACCAGCCAACAACACGCGGCCACTCTGGGCAGATTAAACGCGCCGTTAATTTATTAATGTCGGCCAAACGCCCGGTTATTTACAGTGGCGGCGGCGTGGTGTTGGGTAATGCCTCAGAGCAGTTGAGAGCTCTCGCGCGCCAATTGAATTACCCGGTTACCAATACACTGATGGGTCTTGGTGCCTTCCCCGGCACGGACCGGCAGTTTGTCGGCATGCTGGGCATGCACGGTACTTTTGAAGCAAATACGGCAATGCACCATGCCGATGTAATTTTGGCGGTGGGTGCACGTTTTGATGAC
This sequence comes from Gammaproteobacteria bacterium, assembly GCA_003646355.1. Next base: position 6,415 of record QNFO01000041.1, on the reverse strand, counting down.
CGTGTCACCAACGCTACCGACCGCTTTTGTCCCTCGGCAAAAATTATTCATATTGATGTTGATCCCTCTTCCATTGCTAAAACAGTGCGTGCTGATATCCCCATCGTTGGCCCCTGTGATGTGGTGCTCAGCGATATGCTTGATCAAATTCAGCAGGGTGACTTGCAAACCGACGAGCCTGCAATCGGTGAATGGTGGCAGCAGATTGACGAATGGCGCAATCGCCACGGTATTTATACAGCGTCGCGTTACGAGCCAAGTGAGGGCGAAAACATCAAGCCTCAGGACGTGATTAAGACTTTATATAAAGTCACAAATGGTGAGGCACTAGTGACTTCTGATGTTGGTCAGCATCAAATGTTTGCTGCGCAATACTATCTGTTTGATAAGCCGCGTCAGTGGTTTAACTCCGGTGGGCTCGGCACCATGGGCTTTGGTTTGCCAGCGGCCATGGGCGTGAAAATGGCTTACCCTGATGAGAATGTTGTCTGTGTGACGGGTGAGGGTAGTATTCAAATGTGTATTCAGGAGCTAGCAGCCTGTACCCAGCATCAACTGCCGGTGAAAATTATTATCCTCAACAATCAGGCCCTGGGCATGGTTAAGCAGTGGCAGGATATGCAGTACGGTAGCCGTTATTCTCATGTGCTGTATGAAGATTCACTGCCCGATTTCGTCAAACTGGCGGAGGCCTATGGCCACGTTGGCATGAAGGTAACGCACTACGACCAACTCGAAAGCAGCATGGAAGAGTGTTTTGCGATGAAAGATCGCGTAGTAATTATGGACATTAGTGTCGACCACCACGAGCATGTTTATCCCATGCACGTCGCGCCCGGTTCCATGCGCGATATGTGGTTAAGCAAAACGGAGCGTACATAATGAAACGTCTGATTTCCGTTTTACTTGAAAATGAGCCGGGTTCCCTGTCGCGAGTAGTGGGTTTGTTCTCGCAACGGGGCTACAATATCGACAGCTTGAGCGTAGCGCCAACCGAAGATAAAACGCTCTCGCGTTTGACCCTGACCACCGTTGGCGATGACCATACCATTGAGCAAATTACCAAGCAGTTAAACAAGTTGATCGACGTGGTTAAAGTTATCGACTTGAGTGAAGGTGTCCACATTGAGCGCGAATTAATGCTGCTTAAAGTGAAGGCGAGCGGAGCGGTGCGAGCTGAAATTAAGCGCTGTGTCGATATCTTTCGCGGACAAATCGTCGATGTTGGCCCAACGACTTATGTGGTTCAAATTATGGGTGAGAGCACTAAGCTCGATGCCTTTATTGAAGCCCTGGGTGATGCGGCTATTCTCGAAGTGGTGCGCACTGGTGTTTGTGGTTTGATGCGTGGTGAGAAGTCTTTAAAGGTATAGGTTTAAGGTTTTAACTGAGGTGCGCTTTTATTTTTAGGTGAAAGGTCTTTAGGTAAAGGGTTTTTAAATAAAGATTTTTAGCGCTTTTCGATTTTATTAATCAGTATTTACGCAAGTAAAATGTACGAATCGTTCGTACGAACAATGAGGTGAAAAACATGCAGGTTTATTACGACAAAGATTGTGATCTTTCTATTATTCGCGGTAAAAAAGTTTCCATTATCGGCTACGGCTCGCAGGGCCATGCCCACGCGCTGAATCTGCGTGACTCCGGTGTTGATAACGTTGTTGTCGGCTTGCGTAAAGGTTCTTCATCCTGGGCCAAAGCTGAAGGCGAAGGTCTGAAAGTGGCTGAAATTGCCGATGCCGTTAGCGGTGCCGACGTGGTGATGATTCTCACGCCTGATGAGCATCAAAAAGCGGTCTACTACACTGAAATTGAGCCGAACTTGAAAGAGGGCGCTGCACTGGCATTTGCCCACGGTTTGAACATTCACTTTGAATTGATTGAGCCTCGCGCTGATCTCGACGTCATCATGATTGCACCTAAAGGCCCCGGCCACACCGTGCGTGGTACTTATGTTGAAGGCGGCGGCGTCCCGACATTAATCGCAGTTTTCCAGAATGGCTCCAGTCAGGCGAAAGAAATCGCACTGTCTTATGCCTCTGCTAACGGTGGCGGTCGCTCCGGTATTATTGAAACTAACTTCCGCGAAGAAACTGAAACTGATTTGTTCGGTGAGCAAGCGGTACTGTGTGGCGGTGCAACAGCGCTGGTACAGGCTGGTTTTGAAACACTGGTTGAAGCGGGTTACGCCCCAGAAATGGCTTACTTTGAGTGCCTGCATGAGCTCAAGCTGATTGTTGATTTGATGTACCAGGGCGGCATCGCCGACATGCGTTACTCAATCTCCAACACAGCTGAATACGGCGATTATAGCAGTGGCTCACGGATAATTACCGACGAGACCAAAGCTGAGATGAAGCGCATTCTGACTGATATTCAGAACGGTAACTTCGTTAATGATTTCATTCTCGACAATCAGGCCGGCAACCCCAAGTTGAAAGCCCGTCGTCGTGCCTCTCAGGAGCACCCCATCGAAGAAGTTGGCGCTAAACTGCGTGCCATGATGCCCTGGATTGGTGAGAACAAGCTGGTTGATAAGTCACGCAACTAGTTGAAAGCGTCTGCAGTTAAGACTCTAGTCATTGGGTTCTTACACTGTTAGATGATTTTAATTAAGCGGCAAGCCTTGGCTTGCCGCTTTTTTATTGCCAAAAATGTATGATGGCGACGGAATTTTTACCGTGGTGGCCCACTGGCAGGGTCGCGATTTATTGGCAAGCTTTTGACGTGGGAGTGTGTACGGACAATGTCTGATACTCAGGATTCAGCTAACGATTCAGATCACGAAGAGACACAAGGCTCAGGTAGCTCAACAAGCCACGATAATGGCGAGGAGAGTTCTGTAACGGTACTTGTCAATGCCCTGCTTGAACCGGCCGAAGGCCAGGAGCGAGAAGAGGCCGATTTACACGCCCAGCAAAAGGCGCCTCGTCATCGGGGTATTTATCTTTTGCCCAATATTGTCACCACTGTAGCCCTGTTTAGTGGTTTTTATGCCATCCTCGCCTCAATGGACGGCAAGTTTGAAGCAGCGGCTATCGCCATTTTTGTCGCCATGGTTTTTGATGGTCTCGACGGCCGCGTTGCGCGCATGACCAATACCCAGAGTGACTTTGGTGTTGAGTACGATAGCCTATCCGACATGGTGTCCTTTGGTGTGGCACCGGCGGTGATTTGCTACAGCTGGATGTTGTCCGACCTCGGCAAAATCGGTTGGGCAGCAGCCTTTCTTTATGTTGCCTGCGCGGCGCTGCGGTTGGCGCGTTTTAATGTGGAGGTCGAATCAGCCGACTCGCGTTATTTTGTTGGCCTGGCCAGTCCCTCTGCGGCGGCCCTCGTTGCCGGCATGGTCTGGGTCGGCCACGATGTTGAACCGAGCACGTCAATCGCCATCCTCGCCTTTTTGGTAACGGCAGGAGCAGGTTTATTGATGGTGGTGAATTGCCGTTATCACAGTATGAAAGGCTTTGATTTTAAGGGGCATGTGCCCTTTGTGACATTTTTAGCCGTGGTGGTGGGCATGGTGATTGTGACGATTGATCCGCCCAGAGTGTTGTTGTCCTTAGCTCTGGCTTACGCTCTTTCTGGCCCGCTATTTTGGTTGTGGATTAAATTTTTTCGCAAAAGCGCTTAATGCGCAGGGTAAAACTTTCCTGCTTATAACAGATCTGTTTTGCGGACAATTGGCGAGAACTGGTTTTTACCAAAGGGCTTGGCAGTCGTCTAAAAATTTGTTTGAATACAGCTTCTGATTTCGCCGTTTATTTTTAAGATAAATGGCTCTGTAGTAAAGGCAGCAATGAACGATAAACGCGCTATAAACAACGGCTCCTCGCAAGGCTTGCAACAAGCTTCGCGTGCCGCTGCCTGCCTGCTACGTCTTCTCCTGCCCTGAGGGGCATCTACGTTATACCTCATTTGTTTTGCATCCTTCTCTCTAAGAGAGGAAAATCCTGTTTTATATTTTTGCCCGCACAGTTGCGGGAGTTGATGGAGTATTGTCATGGGCAGTGAACGTTTAATTATTTTTGATACAACCTTGCGCGACGGTGAACAAAGCCCCGGTGCCGCGATGACCAAAGAAGAAAAACTGCGTATTGCCAAGTCCCTGGAAAAGCTCGGTGTCGATGTCATTGAGGCGGGCTTTGCTATTTCAAGTGAGGGTGACTTCGCCGCAGTAAAGAGCATTGCCGATACCATTAAAGATTGCGTCGTTTGTAGTTTGGCGCGCACCACTCACGGCGATATTGAACGCGCCGCTGAGGCCCTCAAAAATGCAGTGGCACCGCGCATTCACACCTTTATTGCCACCTCGCCGATTCACATGGAATTCAAGCTGCAGATGAGTGCCGAAGAGGTTCTTGAGCAGGCCATTGGTGCGGTAAAAATAGCGCGTAACTTTGTCGATGACGTTGAGTTTTCCCTCGAAGACGGCAGCCGCACCGAGTTCGACTATATGTGTCGGGTTGTTGAGTCGGTAATTGATGCCGGTGCTCGCACCATTAATATTCCCGATACGGTTGGCTATGGCTCACCCGGTGAATACGGCGAGATGATTGGCCGTGTGATCGCCAATGTGCCCAATGCCGACAAGGCTATCTTTTCAGTGCACTGCCACAATGACCTCGGTTTGGCAGTTGCCAATTCACTGTCTGCCGTATTGCACGGTGCGCGCCAGGTTGAATGTACGATCAATGGTCTCGGCGAGCGCGCAGGTAATGCCTCGCTGGAAGAAATCGTGATGGCTTTACGCACGCGCAAAGATATTTACAAGCTTGATACACGTATTAATACTGAGCAGATCGTGCCTGTTTCCCGTTTGGTTTCGACCATTACTGGTTTCCCGGTGCAGCCGAATAAAGCCGTGGTGGGGGCCAATGCCTTTGCCCACGAGTCCGGTATTCACCAGGACGGCGTGCTCAAATTCCGTGAAACTTACGAAATCATGAAAGCCGAAGATGTCGGCTGGAACACCAATCGTTTAGTGCTCGGTAAACTGTCCGGCCGTGCTGCATTTTCTGCGCGTATGGAAGAGTTGGGTATTACCTTTGATAACAAGGCTGAAATGAATACCGCCTTTTTGCGCTTCAAAGAGTTGGCAGATAAAAAGCGTGAAATCTTTGACGAAGACTTGCAGGCGCTTGTCTCCGATGTGCAGATGGGTGAAGCTGAAGAGAGCTATCAGCTGGTGTCGATGGATGTCGCCACTAAAACCGGTCGTCCTCCCCAGGCGGAGTTAGTACTGCGCACACAGGGCCAGGACCATACGGTGGAGTCCACTGGCAGCGGGCCGGTTGATGCGGTTTTTAAAGCCATTGAGAAACTGATTCATAGCGGTACGGAATTGAAACTCTACTCGGTTAACGCCATTACTAAGGGCACCGATTCCCAGGGTGAGGTTACGGTTCGACTGGCTAAAGAGGGGCGCATCGTCAACGGCCAGGGTGCAGACACCGATATTCTTGTCGCCAGTGCCAAAGCCTATCTCAATGCAGCCAACATTATGGGTGATCCCGACCGAGTCCATCCGCAGCTGGATGGTGTTTAGGCGAGTCGCCGCGCTCGTATTGATGTGGCTGAGTTGAAATGACTGAGCAAAGAGACTGGTATTTGTCGATGCTGGGTATTAACCAGTATCGGCAGCGCCTGCCCGGCGAGCCTGTGTTTAACACCGGGGCCAGTCAAGTCGCCGCTAAGGCTTTGCCGGTTAGTAGTGGTGCCGTGTCTAATTCCGACCCTGGCTCCGCTGTCAATTCTGGTGGGCAAGTTAGCCCGAGTGAAATCATTAGTTCTCTTGCAGGTATTCGAGAAACCCTGCAGGGCGAGCCAGCGGCCACTAAGCCGGAATTAAAAAAACCGGTAGTGGCTCCGATAAAAATCGAGAAAAGTCTATCGCTTGAAGAGTCGGAGAAAAGCCCGACTCCAATAACTCAGCAAGCTGCGCAGCCGGATATTCCAGAGCCGCTAGAAGAGCCAGAGAACATCAGTTTTACCCTGGCCTGCTGGCAAGTCAGTGATGAGATCTTAGTGATTAATGGCTTTGCTCACGGCGAACGCGCCGATAGAACACAGCTCGAACTTCTCGCCAATATTTTGCGCGCCATCGGCCAGCTGTCCTCAAACTTGCCGGCTGCCGAACTGATTGAATGGCCTCTCAGCCCCAGTGCTGAAAGTACCTTGGCAGGCGCGAAAACCCAGTTGTCGATGTTCCTGCTCGGTCGCCAGCAAGTGCGCCCCTACCGTTGGCTGCTGGCGATGGGTGATGAGCCTGCGCGGCTGTTAGCGAAAGATGATGCTGCCAGTCCCCCTGAGTCGGATTCAGCAGAAACTCTTTTTATTCCCTCACTACAAGCCATGCTTGCAGAGCCGCTTTGTAAGCGAGAGGTTTGGCAGGCATTGCGTCACTTGCGCGGTG
>QNFO01000040.1 GCA_003646355.1 Gammaproteobacteria bacterium | reverse complement strand
TATTTCCGAGGCCCTGATTGCCACGGCCATGGGCCTGTTTGCGGCGATACCGGCGGTGCTTGCCTACAACCGTTTCTCGGCCGATGCCGACGCCCTCTATAGTCGCTACGACACCTTCTCTGACGAGTTCACCAGCATTCTCCACCGCCGCGTTCACAGCGGATAGTCTGATGACACGGAAGATCACCAAGCGGCGCTTTGTCGCAGAAATTAATGTTGTGCCCTACATCGACGTCATGTTGGTGCTGCTAATTGTGTTTATGGTGACGGCACCGCTGTTAATGCAGGGCGTAAAAGTTGACTTGCCCCAGGCGCCGTCCAGCCCCCTCGATGATAAAGACAAAGAGCCATTAATCGTTTCGGTTAAGGCCGATGGCAGCTACTACCTCGACCTGGGTAGCGGTAAAAATCGTCAGGAACCTTTACCTGAAATTATAGACAAAGTCGCCAAGGTGCTACGACAGAAGCCTGGTACGCCGGTTCTGGTCTGGGGCGATGCCCGTGTCGATTACGGCGTGGTGGTCAGTTTGATGACCGAGCTACAGGCTGCCGGAGCGCCGAGTGTCGGTTTGGTGACGGAACCACCTACCTCGGCTCGTTAATGCGAATTAGTAAAGATCTGAAAAAGTTTGGCATTTATAGTCTGGCAGGCCTGTTCAGTTTGGTCCTGCATGCCTTTGTCGTTCTTTTATTGTTGGTGGGCTGGACGGAAAAAAACACAGTCCACAAGCCGAAGCGACCGAATTTTGTGCAAGCCACTTTAGTGCAAATGGCGCCGAGGGCGAAAGCCCAGGAAAGACAAGTCGCCAATAAAAAGGCTAAAGCTGCAGCGAAAAAGAGGGCGGAAAAGCAGCGCAAAGAAAAAGCCCGCAAGAAGAAGGCTGCGGAACGTAAAAAAGCGGAACGTAAAAAGGCCGAGCAGAAAAAAGCGCGCGATGAAAAAAATCGCCGTGATAAAGCGTGGAAGAAAAAACAGGCCGATGAAAAGGCTCGCAAGGCCGATGCACAGAAGAAAAAAGCGGAGCGAGAAAAAAAGGCTAAAGCTGCTGAGCAGCTGGAAGAGTTACAACGCCAGGCGCGAGCACAAGCCCTGGCGAGTGCTCTGGATAACGAGGATGAGTTTCTCGCTGACGAGCAAAGTGAGCAGGTGGCTCAGGGTTATCAGAGTTATATTCAGCAGCGGATTATTGCCAACTGGAATCGCCCACTCAGTGCCCGGCGCGGCATGGAAACGATTTTGTCGATACAACTGGTGCCCACTGGGCAGGTGGTTGGCGTATCGGTTATTAAGTCGAGTGGCAATGATGCTTTTGACCTGTCGGCCCAGCAAGCGGTAAAAAAGGTTGGGCGCTTTGAAAAATTGCAGCAGCTGTCGCGAGAATCGCCCGTAATTTTTGAGCAGAATTTTCGCCAGTTTCAGTTAGTTTTTCGACCCGAAGATTTACGGCTTTAGCGTTTTACGGGTCAATACTTTAATTTATTCGTTACTTGGTTTTTCAGAGGTAAACAGTGTTAAAAAGAGTTAGCCGAATTGTTTTTCTGATCGTTCTTATGCCTCTTTCGGCACTGGCTGAGCTGAGTATAGAAATTACTAGCGGCGTTGATAATCCGACGAGCATCGCTATTTCGCCGATTATGATGAAGGGCGCGCCTTTGGCTGAGGATATTAGCGCCATTGTCGGGGCTGATCTGGACAGGAGTGGCCTGTTCAGCGCTATGCCGCGAGCCAATATGCTGTCTAACCCCCGCAGCTTGTCCGAAGTGTATTACCGCGACTGGCGTATTATCGACATGCAGTATTTGGTGGTGGGCAGTGTGATACGCCAGAGTGATGGTCAGCTGAGTGCGACCTTTAGCCTGGTCGAAGTTGCCGGTGAGCGCGTTTTGTTTACCCATGTGGCGAAGGGCCGCGATAGTCAGTTGCGTGATATCGCCCACTATATAAGCGATAAAGTGTTTTACACCATAACCGGTATTAAAGGCGCTTTTTCGACTCGCCTGGCTTATGTCACGGCCATTAATGAGGGCGGGCGACAGGTTTTTCGGCTGATGGTGTCCGATGCGGATGGCGCTCGCGAGCGACTAATGCTGAAATCGAAAGAACCGATTATGTCGCCAGCCTGGTCGCCGGACGCTAAAGAATTAGCTTATGTGTCTTTCGAGACCGGTCGCCCGGCCATCTTTCGCCAGCGTCTCGACAACGCTAAGCGAGAACAGTTAACCAATTTCAAAGGCTTAAATGGTGCGCCCGCCTGGTCGCCCGATGGCAAGAGTATGGCGCTGGTGTTGTCCAAAGATGGCAATCCAGAAATTTATCTTTATCGCTTCGCAACTAAGACCTTTACCCGGCTGACACGCCACTTTTCAATTGATACCGAGCCGAACTGGATGAGTGACGGCAAGTCGCTTATTTTCACCTCTGATCGGGGTGGCTCGCCGCAAATCTATAAATTAAATATCATTAGCCGAAAGATAGAGCGCCTCACCTTCAATGGCTCATACAACGCCCGGCCTCGCCTGGCGGCGGATGACCGCACACTGGTGATGGTGCATCGCTCTCAGGGCATGTTTCATATTGCCTCGCAGGATTTAGTGACCGGTGATTTGCGCGTTTTGACTCAGACTCGCCTCGATGAATCGCCCACCGTGGCGCCCAATGGGGCAATGTTGATGTACGCCACCAAGCGCGGTAAAAAGGGTGTGCTGGCGGCCGTGTCGATTGATGCAGGTAGTCGGTTTTTGTTGCCCTCGCGACGCGGTGATGTTCGTGAGCCTGCATGGTCGCCCTTTTAAAGAGAATCGTTTAAAGTACGCCCGTTCGTCTGTTCACATCTACTAGGAAAATATTATGAAGTTTGAAACACTGAAACCTATTCTTGCTTGCGCCATATTGTCGAGTTTTTTGGTTGGCTGTTCTAGCACACCATCATCCTCAACAGATGGTACTGATGGCAGCTCTTCCACAATGTCTACCGATGGTGGAGTGTCAACGGGTAGCGTTGATGGTGGCGGTATCAGTGGTAGCGATATCGATGTTGATGGTGGCATTGAAACCGTATTTTATTTCGACTTTGATAAGTCCACATTGAAGCCTGAATCTCTCGCGGCCTTGCGTATTCATGCGCAGCGCTTGATCGCTAACCCCGCCAGTGTTCGCCTCGAAGGCCACGCCGACGAGCGTGGTACGCGTGAATACAACATGGCACTGGGCGAGCGTCGCGGTAGCTCCGTGCAAGAATTTCTGGTCTTGCAGGGTGTAGATGCGAGCTTGCTCGAAGTTATCAGCTACGGTGAAGAGCGTCCCGCTTCATTGGATAGCACTGATAGCAGCTGGTCATTGAATCGCCGCGTCGAAATTAAATAGACGCGACGCATTAAACACCCCGCTTTGATGCCAGCTCATCAAAGCGGGGTGTTTTAGTATTGAATCAACAGATAGGCCCATTGTGAAATTGAACGCAGCTTACATTGCAGCTCAGATTGCAGTGACCAGCCTGGTGCTGGCCCCTTTGGCTCTTCCGGCCAGTGCAGCCGCACCGGTTGCCGAAATTAGCGGCACACCGGGAGCGAGTCAGGCGGCGGTTAGGGCTACAGCTCAGCCAGCGGCTGCTGCTTCCCCTCAGGTGGAAACTTATTATTTGCTGCAAAGCTTGCGTGATGAGCTGCGTGTATTACGCGGCATGTTGGAGGAGCAGGGGCATACAATACGGCAACTGAAACAGCGCCAGGTTGATGATTATCTCGATCTTGATCGTCGTGTCAGCGGGTTAGCGGCGGGTGGTGCGAGTGCCCCTGTTAAGTCACCTGCCGGTTCTGTGACTAATGCGACAAAAACCTTCCCCCCAGTCGTGGCCGCGCCAGTAGCTTCAAATGATGCTGAAAAAGCGGCATACGAGAAGGCCTACGGCGTATTAAAGTCAGGCAAGATTGAACCGGCAAAGCAGGCCTTTAAAGCCTATCTCGCCAAATACCCCAAAGGGCGCTATGTCCCTAATGGGCAGTATTGGCTGGGTGAAATATATATGCTCGACAACCAGTTAAAAGAGGCGGGTGAAGCCTTCGCCGTTGTTGTTGAGAAGTATCCGGCACATCGTAAAATGCTCGATGCCAGTTATAAACTCGGCAAGGTTTATCACTTGCAGGGCAAAAATGAAAAAGCCAAAGTTATCCTAAGCCGTGTCGCCGCTACCAAGAGTAGTGCTGGCAAGTTGGCTGGCGATTACCTCAAGGCCAATTTCTAGGCTTCGCTTTATCGTCGGGCACTGGCCCCTTGATTCCGGTAAACTCCCGGCGTTAATTACCAGCATGCTGTGCGGCGTCGATGTCCGACCAGTATCGGATCAGAGTCAGGATCAGCGATGTCAGAAGCCACACTTCGTATTACCGAAATATTCTATTCCCTGCAGGGTGAAACCACGACCAGTGGTTTGCCGACGGTCTTTGTACGCCTGACGGGTTGCCCTTTACGCTGCAACTACTGTGATACAGAATATGCTTTCTTTGGGGGTGAGAAATATCCCTTAAGCCAGGTGCTTGAGCAAGTAAAAGGCTACCAGCCAAAATATGTGACGGTAACGGGGGGCGAGCCGCTAGCTCAGCCCAATTGCCTGCCTTTGCTTAAAGATTTGTGTGATGCAGGCTATCGAGTGTCGCTGGAAACCAGCGGCGCTTTGCCGATTGCCGATGTTGATCAGCGAGTAGTCGTTATTCTCGATTTAAAAACCCCAGCCTCGGGTGAGGCCGGGCGCAACTTGTGGGAGAACCTTCCCCATCTAAAAAATGGCGACGAAATTAAGTTTGTGATTTGTGATCGTGCTGACTACGAATGGGTGCGCCTCAAGCTCGATCAATATCAATTGAATGATGGTCGCTTTGAACTCTTGTTCTCACCCAGTCAGGGACAGCTAGAGCCCGCTCAGCTGGCGCAGTGGATCATGGAAGACAACTTGCCCGTACGCCTGCAAATGCAGCTTCACAAGCAGCTCTGGGGCGATAAGCCCGGCACCTGATATTTCCGTCCATTGACACCGATTGATAGAGAGACGCGACCACCATGACGACAAAAAACAAAGCGGTAGTGCTGGTATCTGGCGGCCTCGATTCGGCCACAGTGCTCGCCATGGCGATGGCAGAGGGCTATGAGTGTTATGCGCTAGCCTTCGATTACGGCCAGCGCCACCGAGCAGAGCTAGATGCCTCACGTGACATCAGTGCCGCCCTCGGTTGTAAAGCCCATAAAGTGGTCGCCCTCGACCTGCGCGCCATAGGTGGTTCAGCATTGACCGATGACAGCATAGCCGTACCGGAGGAGGAGGCAGAGGGCATTCCCGTGACCTACGTGCCAGCGCGCAATACGGTCTTCCTGTCGCTGGCTTTGGGTTGGGCTGAAGTACTTGGCGCCAACTCGATTCACATCGGTGTTAACGCCGTCGATTACTCCGGCTACCCAGACTGTCGCCCCGAGTTCATCGCCGCCTTTGAGGTCGTCGCCAATCTCGCCACTCAGGTGGGCGTGGAAGGGCAGAAGATGCGCATACACACGCCGCTGATGTCCCTCAGCAAGGGCGATATTATTCGCCGTGGCATGGCTCTGGGGGTCGACTATGGACAGACTGTTTCCTGCTATCAGGCCACTGACAATGGCCTTGCCTGCGGTGTGTGCGACAGTTGCCGATTAAGGGCGGAAGGCTTTTTGGCAGCGGGTGTCCCCGATCCAACAAAATATGCCTAAAATGACAAATTACGCTTGACCTTTTTTTTCTGACAAGTAAGATGTGCGCCTCCTCTGAGGGCCGTTAGCTCAGTTGGTAGAGCAGTTGGCTTTTAACCAATTGGTCCTGGGTTCGAATCCCGGACGGCCCACCATTTTCAATACCTGCAGCGATAGTGACCACTATCGTTTTCCCCACAATTGGGGGTTTTCCCCATAGAATGAATATACCTTGCTCAAGTTGTACTTATTTTGTCTCGAATTGAGTAGTGTTTCTTAGTTGTCTGCGCTGTTGTGTGTCTCAATAATTCTTGTGCCCTTTGTAAACTTTCACCTTCGACGGCCTTCTTTCTTAAGTCATTTTCAGTGAAGTGTGTGACACCTTTTGCCTTAGCTTTTTTCATCCATCGTTGCCACATTGAATCAAAGCCGCTTGTTTCACTAGTCTCCTCATTTATGTAGGGTCTACCATGCCTGTTGATGAATAAATAGGCGCTGCCGATTCGTCTTGGTGGTAGAGACTCTATTTCGTGAATAATCGATTTTAGTTGGGGCGTCCATTCGATGAGGTATAGGTCATCGGGGTTTTTGTTGTTACGAAACTCAATGCCATCTTCAGTACAGTCGGAAAGCTTGATACGGAGTAGCTCCCCTTTTCTTCTACCGCGTGTGCAAAGCTTTAATGAAATATAGAGTTGCCATTTACGGGGTAGTAACTCTGCAAATAAAATTAGGTCTTCATTGCTAACTTTATGCTTACGTCCTTTGGTACTAAACTTACGAACTTGACCGATGGCGGGATTGCGGTCGAGTGTGCCCCATCTAACTGCGCATGACAGGGCGTGGGATAAGCACTCTAAATCAGTATTCGCCCATTTTTCTGATTTCACCCTCTTAACGTGATCCATGTATTTATAAATCATCGAGGGTGTTAGCTCAAAGGGCTTCAGATCGCCAAATGCGGTCATAAGCCTGGGTAAACAGTAAGCTCGTTGTTTTTGCGTGCTGTTGGCTTTGGTAGGTAAAATCTCTAGCCTGTAGCGAGTGAGAACATCCCTCATCGTTTCGCAGTCTTCTGATATAGCAATTCGTCTAGCATAAGAATCAAAGGCTTCAGATTCTGTCCTGCCTAATTTGAATTCAACTTTATTATCCCAAAGGTGGCGATTTTCAGGTGATGTTCTGAACCAATAAAACCCTTTTCGATACCTCCAGTATTGAGGCAGTTTTCGGTTTTCCGTGTTCCTTTTTTGAGGGGCCATCATATTACCTCTTGTATATTTAGGCGATCAGAAGGGCTCTTCTTATTAGATTGCTTTATCGATACTCCTAGTGCTTGCTCTAGCGCTAATCGGTGTACTAATACCTTGTTGGCGGCATTTAAATTCGCTGTAACACCTATAAGTCGAAAGTATCTTAGTTGATCTCTGGGTCTTTTATAGCCGCTTATCAGGTGGCACTGCTCAGGGGTAAGGAAGTCTTTTACTATATCCATAAAAAGAGGTTAGCATTAAGCTAATCAAATATGTGGTGTGGGTATATTTTTTCTTCTTATCTTCCAGCTAAAACTTTCATATAAGCTCGCCCTTAAACACAATGACACCGCAAATACTGGCATCTTCGTCGATCTCGATAATGCGGTTTGGCCAATCCGGGTTTAATGCCTTTAAGTACTGACTTCCTTCTTCAATGATCAACTGTTTAAACGTTGCTTCATTGGAGGCATCAATTCGTACTACGACATATTTACCATGCTCAGCCGAGGCATTGGGGTCGACAAAGATTAAATCGCCTTCATGGAATTTGGGTTCCATGCTGGTGCCTCGTACCCTGAGTACGAAAGACTCAGGGCTACATTTTGCGGGGCATTGAAACATCTCGTCGCCATACTGAGGTACAAAACTCTCTGATATTTCCTGCCACTCCCCAGCCTGTACCCAGGATATTAAGGGGAGGGGGCTTCTGAGTTCTGGCCCTAAATGTGCGTTGTATTCTTGTTTGTCGTAGGTATTACCGTCGTGCCAATTGTCCATCCATCCTTGGGGTTTATTCATTGCATCTTCCAATTTGATTGCTAAGTCATCGCCTATGGCGCGAGGGGTTCCTTTTTTCGTGGGTAATTGATTGCGTACCTGGCTGAGATAGGAGCTGTTTGTACCAGCGGTACGCGCTAGCTTGGCGGCTGATCCGGCTTCGCTAATGAGAAGCTCAAGATTGTTAAGTCTTATTTGATTTATTTTTCGCTTCATGCGAAACAGTTTAGCAGGTGTTTAGCACAATGATAAACAAATAGTCTATTTGGCTGGTTGTTGCTTGGTTCGCACGGTGCTAATCTTTCTGCGCATGGAGCTAAAGAACTTTCTAAAAATGGCAACCAAGAGGGAACGCGCAGAAGTTGCAGTTGCTTGTAACGATTCCGTTTCCTACTTGTA